>JBCCCJ010001535.1:0-1032 GCA_039033615.1 Bacteroidota bacterium | reverse complement strand
CGCTTGGCGTGCCGTAGGTACGCCTATGTGACCAACTCCCTCACAGTACCTGGAACCTATTCCTAAGAGTCGTATCTACTCTTCTCCTCGATCCCCGATCAAGACCCGCACCAGATCGCCTTTTTCCTGTACCAACAACCAAAAGACATAGGGAGCGAATACGATGATGCCCAGGATACCCGCCAGGGAACCGATGACCAGAGATTGCCAGGAATACTTGCCGCGCCACATGATCCAAAGGGTAGAGAGGATCAGGTAGCAGGCAAAATCCAGGCTGAATTGCCCCATCCAGGTGAGAGAAGTCGCAAATTCGAGCGCTGCACCAAAGAAATTGGCCCCGTCCCTTTGAATGGTAAAGAAGGTATAGATCAACAAACCGATGGTCTGAACGGCGAGGATAATTTTGAGGGGAGTTTGAGCGGATGATTTCATCAGAAATGAGATATTAGGAGGTGGAAAAAAGCATCAATCCTTGGCAGGTAACCACATCGGTCCAACAGCCAGTAAGAGGACGATCAGATTGAAGAAGACATTGGAGGGATTGCCGGAAGCGACCGAGCCCGCGCTATCTAGAAAAAACCAGGCGAGCACACCCAGCAATACACAGCGCCGGACCATTTCCGGAGCTTTTTCATAGACCCAGACCGAGAGGCACCAGATCATTACCCCCCAACCCAAAAGAAATCCTCCCGTCAAGGCTGACAAAAAGCGAGTGGTCGGCTCTGCATAGGTCTGCACCCCGTCCAGCGGCCAACTGAGGAAATCCATCGTCCAACGGGCAGGTTCGGAGGTTGCCAGCATGGTGCCGAGAAAAAAGATCGGCCCGAAGGAGCCCACCACGAAGGCGGTGATTTTCAGGTAAAACTTGTGAAAAGCCTGTGATCTTGGGCCACCAGATCGGGAATTGCTTGCTTCGTTCATATAGCTTGAGCGTTGAAGGTTGTTTCTATGGCTCAAGTGTAGACAAGTCTGAGGGGAAGGTGTAGACGGTAGCGTTTAGTGGGAGTTACAAACTCAACCATTCAAGCCTCG
>JBCCCJ010001534.1:0-1057 GCA_039033615.1 Bacteroidota bacterium | reverse complement strand
CAGAAAGCTGTCGACGGTGCCGAAGGCCAGCTCGCCCGCCTCCGCCCGTGCCCGCGCGTGCCAACTGAAAACCTCGCACCCGCAACTCTGACCTATGTCTTTACTTTTTTCTTTGGGGTTTATCTTGCTGGCTGGCCTTAGCTTCGTCCCCAACTTACCCTGGAAGCATTGGATTGCGCGAGGTCCTGACTTCTTTCGAATGCCAATTCTGGCTGTCCAATCCCTGGTCTGGGTCGCAGCTGTTGTGCTATTCTTTTCTCAGAAACTGCCCCCTACCTATTGGGAAGTAGCTGGATGGATAGCTCTCTTGATTGGGATGATCTTCCAAATGCGGCGGATCTATCCTTATACTCCTTTCTGCCCAAAAGAAACCACTTCAGCGAAGGCAGGTCCCACCATTAGCGTGCTCATCGCCAACGTTTGGCAACATAACCAACAATTTCAGCCCTTCCTCGACCTAGTCCGTCAGCATAAGCCTGACCTTTTCCTGACCATGGAATCAGATGAGAATTGGCAACACCACCTCAACCAACTCGAAACGCACTACTCACATTCAGTCAAAGTGCCTCTGGATAATCTCTACGGCATGCACATGTACAGTCGACTACCCATTCGACAAGCGAAGGTGCAGTACCTGGTAGAATCAGACGTTCCGTCTATTCGAGCAGAGATCATGATGGATGATGAGCATACGATTGTTTTTTATGGAGTTCACCCCGCTCCCCCTTCTCCCACCGAGAATGTCAGCTCCAAAGAACGAGACGCAGAGTTGATGCTCATAGGAATTTCTGTCCGAGAAGAATCTTTGCCTACCCTGGTATGTGGAGATTTGAATGACGTAGCCTGGTCTCAAACGACCCGTTTGTTTCGAAAATTGAGTGGCTTGCTTGACCCCAGGATTGGAAGAGGCTTATATCCGACTTTCCATGCCCGATATCCGTTGATTCGTTTTCCTATGGATCATTTGTTTCACTCTCCCGGCTTCCGATTGATCCGCATGTTACGCCTCCCGGCTTTTGGCTCCGACCATTTTGGGATGTACTATGAGTTGACTTAT
>JBCCCJ010001533.1:0-1083 GCA_039033615.1 Bacteroidota bacterium | reverse complement strand
TTCGGCACCCGCTTGCTCCCTGCTACCAAATCTCAGCCTAAAGAAATGCTTCCAGTGGTGGACAAACCCACCATCCAATATGTGGTGGAAGAAGCCGTGGAATCGGGCATCACAGACATTCTCATGGTCATCGGCAAAGGAAAGCGAGCCATAGAGGAACATTTCGATCGGAGCTTTGAACTGGAGCATGCACTCGAAGAAAAAGGCAAAACCGAAATCCTGGAGGCCATCCGGGGCATCACCAATTTGGCGGACATCCATTTTGTCTGGCAGAAAGAGCTGAATGGCTTGGGAGATGCGGTTCGATACGCTCGTCATCACGTCGGTCAAGAGCCTTTTGCGGTGCTGCTCGGTGATAGCATCATGGATTCCCGCACGCCTACCCCGGTTACGCGCCAGTTGATGGATGTCTATGATCAATACCAAGCCTCCGTCGTGGCGCTGGAAGAAGTGCCCAATGAGTTGACGTATCGCTATGGAGTGATGGGGGGACAATCGTTGGGGGATCGCATCTATCAAGTCCAGGAGTTTGTGGAAAAACCCAAACCTGAGGACGCTCCTTCCAACCTGGTCATAGCCGGACGCTACATCTTCACCGCCGAGATTTTCGACTACCTGGAGCAGATTCCACGTGGGGTCAACAATGAATTGCAATTGACCGATGCCATGTCCATGATGCTGAAAGATCGGGCCATGTACGCCCTTCACTTTGACGGAGAGCGCCATGACATTGGAAATAAGCTTGATTTCATCAAAACCAATCTCCTGTTTGGGCTGAAGCGAGAAGACATGAATGAAGAACTTCGCCAATGGGTTCTGGGTCTGGCCAAGCAGTTGGAAAGCAACCCAGCGGAGGTGCCTTTGCACTAAGATCTCAGCCACTTCTCCCATAGGGATGTTTGAAAATATTTCCGTTAATTGCAGCCTCATTACAGGCTGCAAATCTTTTTTTTATCCCCTTTTTTGTTTTTACAGCCTGTCCAGAAAACGGACTTTCAAAAGAAGTGCCACATGTTGCATGAGAACCAGATCCCCGAATCTTCGGAAACCCCTGAGGAACAAAATGTTACTCCAGAGGAGCAG
>JBCCCJ010001532.1:0-1135 GCA_039033615.1 Bacteroidota bacterium | reverse complement strand
ATTTGCCAGTCGCCATTCGCTTTGATGTGGATGGGTCGGACGTTCAAATCAATCAAACAGCAAATCTGATTGAGATGGACGAGGAATATTTGGATGGGGTCATTCATGTTTCCGATTATGTAGTAGAACCGCCTGACCTCATCGAAACCCTGGAATTGAATGGCAATTTTGAAACCTTGCTGGAAGCGATCGAATTGGCAGACTTGACCGATGACCTTCGCAGTCGTTCCAACATTACCTTTTTTGCTCCCACCGATGATGCGTTTGATGGGTTTTTCTCTACCGAAGTGGGCGTAAATGACTTGGAGGATTATACCCAAAATGAGTTGAGCAAGATCTTGCGGTACCATATTCTAGAAGACATTCATACCGCTTCTGTGCTCAGGAATCTGAGTTTCCCAGATGTATTCTCCACCTTACTGAACAACCAAGATGTCTTCATTTCCTCCAGTACTGGTTTCGTTTTTGTGAACGATTCCATCAATGTATCATTGCTAGATGTGCACAGCCTGAACGCGACCATCCACGTTGTAGATGATGTGTTGGAGTTTGAATAAACATGATTGAAGCTGGGCTACAGATCACGGTGGTTGGCGCAGGCAATTTGGCCTGGAGCCTCATCCCGGCCCTACAAGCGGCTGGACATCACGTCCATCAATTGATCAGCAGAAATCCACAACGCCTGGCCGAATACGGTCGGGCGTTTCACATTGCCGCACTTCATGAGTCGATGGATGCCTTATTGCCGTCAAGTGAGATTTGTATTCTTTGCGTACCTGATCAGGCCATAGAACAAGGAGTCAAAGAGCTTTCCCGTCTGCCTTTTCGCCCCTTGACCCTACATGTCAGTGGCACCACTCCCTTGTCCAAATTGAAGGGATTGGGAAAAAAGGTTGGGGTACTGTATCCTCTTCAGACTTTCAGCCGAGGCAAACAAGTCTCTTTCCAAGGAATTCCCCTTTGTTTAGAAGGTACTCAAACATCTCAGCCACTGCTGACCCGGCTAGGCAGTTCTCTCTCCGATTCCGTTCAATGGATGGATTCAGAAACCCGCCTTCGCTTACATCTGGGCGCTGTGTTAGTCAGCAACTTCCCGAATGCACTCTTTCGCCTAGCCGAAGAGCAACTACAGGAT
>JBCCCJ010001531.1:0-1146 GCA_039033615.1 Bacteroidota bacterium | reverse complement strand
GTGGATTCGACCTCGCCTCACTGAATATTCAGCGTGGGAGAGATCATGGACTGCCGGGTTTGAATGAGGTCCGAAGAAACTTTGGTCTTGATTCGCTTGATGACTTTGATGACCTGACCAGCGATGAGGATTTGGCCGAGGCTTTCGAAGATGTGTATGAAAGTGTCGAAGATATCGATGTGTGGGTTGGCGCTCTTGCCGAGCGTCCTGTCCGTGGCGCTATGGTAGGTGAAACTATCCACGCCGTGATGAGAGATCAGTTCCTCCGCCTCAGAGATGGAGATCGTTTCTGGTATCAGAATCACCTCGACAAAGAGCTGCAACGTCTCGTTGAGCAACAGACTCTCGCCCGGAAACTGCCAATCAACTCTCTGGTGGGGGTAAAAACTTGCCCAACTCTCCCGTGGTGATTCACACCATCATGTTGGCCGTTAATCAAATTGCGGGGACCTTCATCATTGCGGCTTTCATGGCGGTGCCCGTATATCGGGATTTTCGCTTCCAGGCCCACTCTTTGTTCTTCACCAAACCCATGCCCAAATGGGCCTATCTCGGCGGACGCTACCTGGGTTCCATGGTCATCGTCCTCCTCATTTTGCTGTTCATCGGGGTGGGCATGGCAATGATGGTACACTGGCCTTTTGAGGAGACGGTAGAACTCGCCCCCTTCCATTTGTGGCACTACCTCAATCCCTATTTGATTAGCATCGTTCCCTACGCCTTTTTTACCGGAGCGATCTTTTTTGGCTTGGTTACGCTTTCCCGCAACGAACTGCTGATCTACTTGAATGCAATCCTGCTCCTGGTATTGTTCAGCACCGCTTCCACCCTCGCCAGCCTGGTGGACAATAAGATGATCGCCAGCCTCCTGGATCCGACTGGTGGGGTGTCTATCATGAAGCACATCGAGTATTGGACCGTGGCAGAGAAAAACACCCAAGTCATTCCTCTCACCGGATTGATCGGGGGGAACTTGCTGATTTGGCAAGGGGTCGGAGCCTTGATTCTGTTATTCGTATATCGAAAATTCTCCTTCAGCTACGCCCGCCCCAAATTGATCCGCGGTGGCCAAACCATCATCGAGACCAGCAAAAAAGCCGATACCAGTCGCTTATTGGGGCAGCAGGTCCGATTACCCCTAGTTAG
>JBCCCJ010001530.1:0-1156 GCA_039033615.1 Bacteroidota bacterium | reverse complement strand
GGGCCAAGGGAGGCTTTTTTTGACGAAGAACTGGGACGAAAGAACAAGTGAAAAGGTCCAAGTTATTTTTTGAGTCTCACTAAGCTCAGCACAGGCGCTCAGCACAAGTCCTTGTCAAGCGACAATCGCAGCCCGGAGGGATGGCATTTCGGTAGCAAATCGAAGAGAGAAGTTTGGGAGCAGGCGCATCGCGACTGCCACCTATCCCAACATCACCAGTGAATTTGTGACATCTTACGTACCCCCTCCTCATCTCAGCAACCATACATCTCCTGCTTGCATGGCTTGGATCGTCCGGTCTCCTTCTCGATAGCCATATTGGAGCTGCCATTTGTAGATACCTGACTGAACCGGAACTCCCTCTATGGTCCCATCCCATTCGGGCTGTTGAACCGAGGTAGTTTGAAAGATCTGTTTCCCCCAGCGATTGTAGATCGACAATTGGAGTTCTACCACCTCATACCCCGGGGAGAAGACCGGGAAGAACAGAGGATTGAATTGGTCGCCGTTGGGAGAAAAGGCATTGGGGACGAAGACCCGCTGGGGGCATTCTTCCACGCTTACCTGGATCCAATTGGAGGTAACCGAGCCGCAGTTGGTGTGCATCGTCAAGCGATAAGGCCCAGAGGTCGGAAACGACCGCTCGGTGCCTTCCACGCCATCATTCCAGATGATCCGTTTTTCACGTAAGACATAGGCGTCGGTATAGGCCGCGAAGTCCATGCGTGCATTTTTGCAGATGGTGGTATCGCAGCAGATCTCCACCTTCATCCGTTCCAATTTCAGGTTATCTGCAATGAACATCGACCGAGCCACGTCTTTTCGGGCAGAAGGCCCTATGCAGCGATAGGTATTCAACGGGGTGTCATCCAGGAAAAACCCAAACAAGAAATACTGCTCCAAGCCTGTCGCCTGGAAGCAATTCCCCAATCGACTCGTCTGGTTCTCATTCAGCACGACGCCCCCCTGGATGGCCGTCATGTCTGGCACCAGGGAATCCCGTTCCCGAACCATGCCATCGAAATCCGCTCCTGCGAGCTTGATCCCCAGATTGAACGGCACACACCAAGGCTTGATATGCGATGCCTCCGGGGCGAGATATACATAGGCCGGACCCGTGGTGTACTCCACATAATAGAGGCTGTCCTTTTCTGGC
>JBCCCJ010001529.1:0-1173 GCA_039033615.1 Bacteroidota bacterium | reverse complement strand
CATGTTGATAACGATGGCGATTTTTCCGCTGCGAATCGCTACCGCGCTTCGGTTCTTTGAGGCAGATGGTTTTCCAGACAAGCAGCCCGTCAGGGAGGTGCACATGTTGATAACGATGGCGATTTCCCCAAATTTCGGGTGTCAGAGGCAAAGGGTTTCCGAAAAATGCAGCCCGTTAGGGATGCAAACTTCGGTAGCACTGCCGATTCCATTTTTTCCTCCAGCAGGCGCATAGCGACTGCCACCTACCCCACCAAACCGGGCCATCCCATTGCTGAGATGACCCGTACCTGATCTAGAAGAAGCTAGTATAAGACCATGTTTGGGACGCTAATTTCCTTGGAAATATCCCGCTTTGAGAACCTGAACTGCATGCTTCTTCCTCAAAATAGCTCGCTATTCTTCGTCAGAATCACTTGTCAGAACCTCAAATCCGAACATTTCTTTAGCAAATTTCATATCCCAAACATGGTCTTACTGTTTTTCGATGCGGATGGCGGGAGCAGTAGCTTGACCATCGGACAAGCGCAAGACATACACCCCGGCGGGCAGATGGGCCAAGTCCAATTCCCCGAGCGGGCCGGAAACACTTTGCCGCAAGAGCATCCGTCCGCTGAGGTCCCATACCATCACTTGCAGGGTTGCTGCCCCCTCTTTTTCGATGAAGAGTCGATCGGAAGTGGGGTTGGGATACACTTTGATCTCTCCCAAGGGATCGGCCAATTCTTCGATTGAGGTCGTCTGTAACAAGGGCTGATGAAAGCCCTGAGTGAGCACAGGGGAGCCTTCGTAGGTTTCGGTCATGAGTTCTCCCAGGGTCCAGTCCAGCAATAAAGTACTGGAAGCAAACTGATCTCCGGCGGCGGCCACCACTTCTGGTGATAGGCTTTGGGCTCCCACCGTATGGGATACCCAAACCACGATTAGACAGCTACTTAGGTTTTTCATTGGTCGTTACGGCTGATTTCGTTTGCCCCAATTTTGTACGTCCGCCCTTTTCCATAGCCTTCGGGGTAGTAATAGAGCCCTTTCTCCTGCGGCTCTTTCTCAAATTCTGCCTCATAGGGGTGCGCTTTGGCCCAGGGGTCGTTGCGTTTGGCGGTGACTTGCCAGGAGACCTTCATGCTTGCTTCTCCTCCAGCAATTTGGAACTGATTGTTGCGGATTTCCTCT
>JBCCCJ010001528.1:0-1190 GCA_039033615.1 Bacteroidota bacterium | reverse complement strand
GCCCAACGATCCAAATCCGGTAGCCAGCCAATGGTTCCATAGGAAGTAAAGACGATGTCAAACTGCTCGTCTAAGATTTCAGGCAAATCGTACACATTGCTGCGAATGAATTGGGCGGGAATTGCCAATTGTTGGGCGAGTTTCCTGGCTTGCTCAATGGAGGTATCCGAGAGATCCACTCCCGTAACATTTGCCCCCATCCTGGCCCAGGAAAGGGTATCCTGCCCAAAGTGGCATTGCAGATGAAGCAAACTTTTGCCCCTCACCTCCCCTACTTCTTGCAGTTCTATTTCCTGCAGGGAGGTTTTCCCTTGGAGGTAGGCAGGC
Source organism: Bacteroidota bacterium (assembly GCA_039033615.1). GTDB lineage: Bacteria > Bacteroidota > Bacteroidia > J057 > J057 > JBCCCJ01. Next base: position 863 of record JBCCCJ010001528.1, on the reverse strand, counting down.
ATGTCGTAGAACTCCGAACCGAGGTGGTGGCCCGTTTTTTCGTTCCACAAGTTTCGATTGATTTTAGACCAATTTCGAGAGGATGATTTTCCCATAACAGTGTTAGTTTTTTTTTTCATATAAAATTTAGCAGTACATTTTTCGGATTGTCTGCTCAGAATGGATTACCTTTGTGCTTCTCTTTTTGACATACAACCAGCTACCTTCCCGCACCATTTTTCTGCTTTTCGCATGAATCTTCGCTTCAGAATTCATTACCACACCTCTTACGGTCAATCTTTGTTTGTTTCCGGCTCCTGCGATGCGTTGGGAATGTCCGATCCTGACAAAGCAGTCTCCATGACTTTCCTTGCTGATGGACTATGGGAACTCAAAGTTGAAGTGCCCGATACCCTAGAAGTGCTATCTTATCAATACTGGTTGGGGAGCAGTGATGGAGGGCAAAAAGAACAAGAATATCCATTTACCCGACATATCCAATTTTCTCCATCCACCTTTCAGACCATAGAGATACGGGACGAATGGTTCAGTAGTTGGGAAGAACAGACCTCTTTGTTGAGTTCAGCCTTTTCCAAGGCCTTGATGAAGCGGACTGATCCGAACAAAAAGAAACGACCATTGAGTGGTAGCCATCACCGTTTCCAACTGTTGGCACCTGATGTTCAGCCTGGGCACGGTCTGTTTCTAGCGGGGAATTCAGATGCGCTGGGAAATTGGGACCCTACCAACTCAATCCCCTTATCAGGGGAGCATGCGCCGGTTTGGTCGGCTTCGATCCCTTTGAAGGGCAAAACTGTTTCCGTCGAGTACAAATACCTGATCAAGGACCTTGAAACAGGAGAGGTCGTTCGTTGGGAAACCGG
>JBCCCJ010001527.1:0-1230 GCA_039033615.1 Bacteroidota bacterium | reverse complement strand
TTCTGCTCCTTTAGCGAAGCCATTCAGGATCACCCAGAACTGATTCGCAAGTATATGGGTTCTGTCGTGCCTCATACGGATAATTACTATGCGGCTTTGAACGCAGCGGTATTTACCGATGGTTCCTTTGTATATATTCCAGAAGGCGTTCGCTGTCCCATGGAACTGTCTACCTATTTCCGAATCAATGAGCGCAACACTGGGCAATTTGAGCGGACGCTGATTGTGGCAGAACCTGGTAGCTATGTCAGCTATCTGGAGGGGTGTACCGCACCTCAGCGGGACGAGAATCAATTACACGCAGCGGTGGTCGAATTGGTCGCTGAAGAGCGGGCCGAAATCAAATACTCAACCGTCCAGAACTGGTATCCCGGCGATCCAGAAACCGGAGCAGGAGGAATCTACAACTTCGTTACCAAGCGAGGCATTTGTAAAGGCTACAAATCCAAAATTTCTTGGACCCAAGTGGAGACGGGTTCTGCCATTACCTGGAAATATCCTTCTGTCATTCTTAAGGGAGACAACTCTGAAGGAGAATTTTACTCGGTGGCAGTTACCAATGGTCGCCAACAGGCAGATACGGGAACCAAGATGATCCACCAGGGAAAGAATACCCGCTCGATCATCATCTCCAAAGGCATCTCCGCAGGGCTGAGTCAGAATTCATACCGTGGTCTCGTCCGCATCCAAAAAGGCGCGGAAAACGCCCGGAACTTCTCTCAGTGCGATTCGCTCTTGATTGGAGATCGCTGTGGCGCACACACCTTCCCCTATATCGAAGTGGGCAATCCCACCGGGCAGGTAGAGCACGAAGCCACCACCTCCAAAATTGGAGAAGACCAAATTTTCTACTGTAACCAACGCGGCATCGACGAAGAAACTGCCGTTGGCCTCATTGTCAATGGCTACGCCAAAGAAGTGCTGAATCAACTTCCGATGGAATTTGCGGTAGAAGCTCAAAAGCTTCTCAGCATCAGCTTGGAAGGCAGTGTAGGATAACCAAGGATCAGGGTTCACAGCCGATGGTTCTCCCCCTTTGGAGGGGGCGTAGGGGGAGGAAACAGAGATTGAGGTACGCGGTTTCCTAATTTTGATTCTCCCTTGTCAATAGATTGTGAATAACTCCAATTAGCCAATATCCAAGTTCACCAATTTTCATGCAACGGATCATCATCCATCATTTTGGCCCCATTCGCGAGATCGACTTGTCGATCCGGGAGTTGACCATTT
>JBCCCJ010001526.1:0-1263 GCA_039033615.1 Bacteroidota bacterium | reverse complement strand
TTGTCAGAAGGATCTTTTCTATTTGGGGGCATCCAACGGATTTGTCTAACTTAGAACCAAACCTTACCCTTATATGTCGAAACCTGCTTTTTTCCTGTTCTTTCTATCGTATTTCACTTGCCTTCCCTTTCTCACTGCTCAACAAGCCCTCCACCTAGATTCCCGGGTCAACACCGCCTTTGAAGAGCGGGAACCCATTCTTTCGCCCGACGCCCAACAGTTGTATTTCTGGCGAAGAGAAAGCCCCATCAATGTAGGGGGCATTTACGATCCCGGAGACATCTGGATCAGCCAACGAGACAGATATGGGGAGTGGCAAGAGGCAGAACACCTTTCGCCCCCCCTCAATGGGGCTGGTCATGATTTTGTGTGGCAAGTTTCGCCAGATCAAGATACCCTTTGGCTCAATCAAAATCCGCCCGGAGTAAATGATGTGGCACCTGCTTATTCCCATCGACTCTTTGATGGGCGGTGGTCCCCTCCTACCCGCTTGCACATTCGCAACATCAGCTTCAAAGGCCAGTACAAAGATTTCTTTTTGACGCCGGAGCGCATCCTGCTGCTTCCCAATACCACCGAACGTGGCTTTGGTGGCTCCGACTTATTTATTTGCTTTCCCATCAATGACACGGCCTGGGGACGCCCCATCAATTTGGGATCGGTAGTCAACACAGAATTTGATGAAGATGCCCCGTTCCTTTCTCCAGATGGAAGAACCCTCTATTTCAACAGTAATGGGCACGGAGGAGAAGGTGATCATGATATTTTTGTCAGTCGAAGGTTGGACGATACCTGGCGAAATTGGTCTCCCCCAGAAAATGTGGGGCCGCCCATCAATACCAGGGGGTATGAATTTGACTTTGTGATCACCCAAGATGAAACAGAAGCCTATTGGTGTTCTGACGAGAACAGCTATGGCTCGAATGATATCTTTTACATGGACTTGACCAACTGCGCGGTGGATATCTATCCTGAAGGCGACCAGCAAGTGTGCATTGGCCAAACGCTCACCCTGGAGGCTGGGTACATTCCCGCAGATGAGCTTCGGTTTCAATGGTACAAAGACGGGCAACTCCTTTCGGGAGCAACTGGCAAAACCTTGCGGATCACCCAATCGGGGGAATACCAACTCTATCGCCTCCGAGATGGTTGCGAAGCGACCTCAGAAATCAAACGAGTAAGCTTTGTTCCTCCGCCTACGGCTCAGGTGGAATCGATCGGTTCCTGCCTGGAAGATTCAATCCGTCAAAACAACGGAAAAAG
>JBCCCJ010001525.1:0-1265 GCA_039033615.1 Bacteroidota bacterium | reverse complement strand
ATTGCTGTCTACGACAAAAATGGAGACTTTCAAGCCATGCTGGGAGGACGTTGGGGACCATTTGCCCTGGCTCGGAGTTTCAGTAACTCTTCTTCCGGTGGATTCATCGCGCCTGGCTTACCAGTTGTCCGTTCGACCACCTCTACGCAACGGGGAATTTCTCCTCTGGAGTATGTGAACTTGAATGAATTGCCTGATGTAGACATCGTTTACACCAATGATCAATCTAAGTGGTCTCGCTGTCTGGTCGTAGAAACCAGCCCAACCTCAGACCTTGGTTCTGGTGCTTGGACCTTGTCCGCTAAGTGGAAAGACAACGTTGATAAATCAGGGAATTCTGAAGGAGCCAAATCTTCCGACGATCACGGCATGAGCTGGTTCCCTGGATATGCCATCGACGTAAACACAGGGCAGCGTCTGAACATTTTCTTTGGAGAAAGTGAGTGGGATGAGCAGAACAATGGAAATGACATGGTATTCAACCCAACCAATGATCTGGGAACCAACCTGGATCGGGCGGGAGGTCGCCACTACGTATATGTGACCAACCTCCCATACGATGGGTGTGAAGCGATCAAAGACACGCTGACCAATGCCGATAGCAAAGGGATCAACTCGCTCTCCACGGCGATCTATTTCCCAGATACTGATAACAACCTGAAAGACGTATACAAATACGTGGCTTGGGTAGGAATTCCGTTAGTGAACACTGGATTTGATTTCACAGATCCTGTCAACATTCCTACGGATGCTCGGGTATCTCTCCGGACTAATCAGCGCTTCCGCACCAGAGAAGGAGGAAAAGAACTGGGGATATTTACTTTCAATACCGTAGATCAGGCGGCCAAAACCAATCAGAATGACGTTGCAAAGGAAGCGTTGGATGACGTACTCGTCGTACCGAATCCATACTATGCCTACTCGTCTTATGAGACTGGTCAGTTGGACAATCGGGTGAAAATCACCAACCTGCCTCAGAAGTGCCGCATCAGCATCTTCACGTTGAATGGGCAGTTGGTACAGCAATTCACCAAGGATTCTGATGAGCCAGATCAAGACTGGGATTTGAAAAACCAAAGTGGAGTACCAGTAGCAAGTGGGGTGTATATCATCCATGTGGATGGCAACATCGACGGACAAAACCTGGGGGAGAAAATCATCAAACTCTTCGCAGTGGTCCGCCAAGTTGACCTTGACAACTTCTAGCAGAATCTCCCTACCCTCTGTAGGCTTTCCAAGCCTGCAGAGGGATCTTTCTACCATTT
>JBCCCJ010001524.1:0-1282 GCA_039033615.1 Bacteroidota bacterium | reverse complement strand
TTTTTTGCGGTTTTCCATCAGGGCGATACCACAGAATGCGGGATTTTCCTGCTTTCAATAGGTGAATTTCTGCCCGGAACCCTCCGATCTCTTCTGTGTGGATTCCTCCTATCAATCCCAATTCATCTACCCCCATGTCCTCCAGGTTGGCCAAAGGGATTTCTCGCTGTTGGGCAATGTGCCGCAAAGCCTTAGCAATCCGGTTGCGATTGTTGGTTTGAACTACGGCAATTCGCAGTCGGGTGAGTTCCCCAATGGCCTCTATCTCGTCTACATTTGTCAAGGCCCAAACACAAGCATTGCCAAGCGCCTGGGCGGTAGCTCCAACCTGAGGAATTTTTCGATAGCAGCGCTTAGCCATGGCTCCTAACAAGGAAGCCATCGAGGCAGAAGGCAACAAGGTTGACATCCAAACCAACCCTTTCAAAGTCTGCAAGTTGGCTTTACTCAGAAAGAAAGATTCCGTCAGGAACATGTCAGGTTGGTCATGTAGCCTGATGGAAGATTTTTTTTCTACCGTCAGGTTGCTCACCCACCCCAGCCAGTCCTCTAGCACAAGTTGAAATGATTCCCTGCCTATTGGATCTATCAATTCCTTTGCGGTAGCTAAAAATCTCTGACTCGGTGTGGCGTTTGTGGATCTTCTTGCATGGCGAAGGAGTTGGTACCACTGGGCTTGCTCTGGGGAAGGGAGGGCTGCGAGCTGGGGGTTGGCATACGCTGCGAGTCGGTCTTTGCCTTCCCAGCGTGGGGGCTGGAGGCCTTGGAGATGGTTGGGATAAAGGAGCTGATCCAGCTTATCCAGGAGTTGTAAGCGCTTTTTTTCATAGGAGGCCAATTCCACTTGATGATTATCACGAATTGCTTGCAAGATTTGTTTCCATTCATGGGGGAGAGGATTACCCTTGAGTTGCCTGTTCACTTGATTGAGCAAGCTGAACAAGGGCCAATAGGAAAATGCCTGATGATAGGAAGGAGTATGTCTGTTGAAGACTTCATATAGTCGATAGAATTGATCCGGATCCAAGGAGAGTTTTCTTCTGGTCAAGAGGGCGATGAGGCTTTTGAAGAGCGAATTGATGCCATAGGTTCTCTGATACGGAGAGGGGCCGAGTGGGAGTTGAAATCGGTAATTCTCTTTGTTAAAATGCCCCACCAGCCAGACCAAGAAGTCCACCTTTTTTTCGCTTGGCCAGGGACTGATCTGAGTTTGCAGGATGGACAAGTCTGTTACTTTGACATTCCAGAGGTTTTCTGATTGACGCCGAGCCTGACGAATCAC
>JBCCCJ010001523.1:0-1288 GCA_039033615.1 Bacteroidota bacterium | reverse complement strand
TTTTTGTTAGCAGGAGCCGTTCTCATTGCTTTGTTGGTGGCAGGCTTGGCGGTTTTTCTCTACCAATCCCGCACCCGTGCCCGTCGCGATGCCGCCCAAATCCAAGCCCTGAATCACGACCTGCATCACCGTACGGGCAATCACCTCCAATTGTTGCAGGGGGCTTTAGGCAAACAAGTGAACATTCAGAGGGAGGGAGAAGTCAAGGACGCCTTGGGTACCACACAACAGAGGCTTGAAGCTGTCAACCGCTTGTATCTCCATCTGTATGGGGTAGAGGACCGACCATTTATTTCTATCCCTGATTTGGTCGAACCCATTGTGACAAACATTGAGCGCCTGACGGGGATCGAAGCCGGTACGGTGATTCAAACCGGAACCTTGGCCGTGCTAGACCTGCCCTCCAGTCAGGCAGTGCCGCTGGCGCTGATCCTGAATGAATGGCTCACCAATGGCTGCAAATACGTACTCCCCCACACGGATATTCCAGAAATTCACCTTTCTATCCACCACCTGGGCGATGGCCTACTCCAAGTCAGCTATGCCGACAACGGGCCAGGCTACGATCCTGAGCAAGCGCGGATCGGTGCCTCCGGCTTAGGATTGGTGAATTCCCTGGTCCGCCAACTGGGGGGACAACTGACCAAACATACCGATACGGGCACCCGCTATGAGTTAAATATTCGCCTGAGAGGGCGGTAAAACAAAATCAAACGATGAACTGGAACATATGGAAGTTACTGAGCCTGGCAATGCTTGGGCTGGGCCTACTGCCGCTACACGGGCAAAATGAGTATGTGGATAGTCTGCTTACTGTGGCAGAAGCTCAAGAACCACTCAAAGATCGGCTAGAGGCTTATGGAGCTTTGGTATCCTTTTATCGCCACCGAAAACCCGATAGTGCTACCTATTTCGCTTGGGAACAACTTGCTATCGCCGAGGCAATGAATATTCCCAAAGAGCTAGGAGTCGCGTACTCGGACATGGCGAAAACCCATTATATGGAAAGCAAAAGAGATTCTGGTCTGTTGTTTTCGGCCAAAGCTTTTGAATATCTAGCAGAAACCAACGATTTGGGCAATCAGGCAGACGTTTTGACTGATTGGGGCAGCAATTTGATGATGCTAGGAAGGATGGGAGAAGCGAAAGAAAAGCTGGCGAAAGGCTTGAAAATAGCCTATCAAAGTGAAAAAGCTGTCAGAATTCAAACGCTTCATTACCATCTGGGGCAATGGATGATGGTTAGCGTTCAACACGACAGTGCCATCTGGCATTTGCAGCAAGCCGG
>JBCCCJ010001522.1:0-1298 GCA_039033615.1 Bacteroidota bacterium | reverse complement strand
GGCTTCTTCCCCTCCAAATCAGCGCTTTTACCAGCGTCGATCCTGAAAATATTTTCCAAAGGTTGTAGGGAGTTTGGACGCCTCTTACATCCATAACTGAATTTGCCTCACTTTCCACCACAAACTCTCTCTATGGCGCACGGCTACCTATCTGGAGTATCAACTAATCCAAATTCGTATGAAAACCTCCATTGTATCTGCCGTGATAGGAAGCCTCTTAATGGTCGCCAGTTTGAGTGCCATTGCCCAACCAAGTGTTCGTGTAGATGACCACTTCTGGTCCAAGCGAGTGGTCAACCGGGTCAGCATGGTGGAAAAGATCAATCGCCCCCTTGTCAGGCATCAATCAGAATATTATTCCCACGGTGGCCGATATACCGAAACCGATGGCATCGTCATGTCTCTGGTCAACGGACTCAAGCAAGGCAAGTATGAGGCCTTCCATCCCGAAGATTGGAACAAATTGCTGAATTATGAAGATCTGGTCCGTCGGATGCAGGAGTTCGAGCAAGCTTTAGGTGGGGAAACCTATAACTGGGATGAGGAGACAGAAGAAATCACCAACGATTTCGAAAAAGCCCAGGATGACCTCGATTGGGATTCCGAATGGGACGTTTCTGGCTCAGAAGATTGGGGTTCCCCCTTTGAAGAGGAGCCGATCATTGAAGACATTGGTCAGCAGGAGCCCGATTTTGCGCCGTATGAAGAAGTCATCCACGTAGTAGAAGATTGGATTTTCGATCGCAATACCTCCAGCATGATCCAAAAGATCGACTTCTTCGAGGTGGTATGGGTCGATCCCTCTGGTACCCTTCCTGAAAAAGTCCTGGCTCGTTTCAAGTGGAAAGACGTTAAGGATCAGTTGGACAAAACCATGTGGAAAACCCGTTTCAACGATGCCGAAGCCAAATCCATGAAGGAAATTTTTGAGCTACGCGTCTTCCACGGATTCTTCATCAATGTAGGCGGAGAGCCGATCCGCACCCTGGCGGAAGCCGAACGTCGCCGTCAGGAACTCATCGAGTTTGAGCACCATTTGTGGAGCTATTGATGAAGAGAAGTCAGATGACAGACCGATTCTCTGTCAGAAGTCAGACGAACTAATCCAACTGTCAACAAACACATTGTATATATTCCTTCCTTTTAGGGTTAGTAAGGCGAAGCTGGTGAGCTTCGCCTTTTTTTGTAGAACCGAATGGGATTCGGTTAGTGAGACTTGAAAAATAACTTCTTCTTTTCACGTAGATATTTCTTTCCAGGCCAAGGAGTCAACACCGAGTGGTTGGCGGGCCAAATCG
>JBCCCJ010001521.1:0-1332 GCA_039033615.1 Bacteroidota bacterium | reverse complement strand
TGTTGCTATCCTTGTCTGCCTGTGGAAAGGAGATGCTGAACAAACTCAGCCCTGGATGATCCATTAATCTGTAGCTCTTTTTGCTGAGAATAGTCAATCAATTCAAATAAGTCTACCACAACATCCACGCAAAACAATCCTTCTTTTGCCAACTTCCGCTTGGTATGTTCTTTGACTGCTAACCATTCCTCCCAAGTGGGATTCATCGTCTCTGCATCAGATGAAATACGTAGCAAATCTTCATATTGGTCTTTGTGACAACATCCGATTCCTACAGGCATGGCTTCTTTTGTTAACATAGCGTGAGTTTTGGATAATATCCTTTGATAGTCAGGGCTTTATCCACCCCCAGCCCCCGCCAGCGGGGGACAATCTGCGATTGTAGAACAATCTCCCCCTTTGGAGGGGGTAGGGGGAGGAAGTTGCTCACAACCAGATGGTTACTTTATTCTTAAGCAAAACCCACGTTAATATACAGATGGTCGATCAAGGATCAGGGCAACCGCGGTTTATTCGCATATATTCCCTCCATCTACTTCCCGTCCTTCACGGTCTCCTCCAACCACTGATAAAATTCCCGCTGCCAGATCAGGCTGTTTTGCGCGGAGAGTACCCAGTGGTTTTCTTCGGGGAAATACAGCAGCTTGGATTTGATGCCGCGCAGTTGAGCCGCCTGGAAGGCTTCTAATCCCTGCCCGATGGGCACCCGGAAGTCTTTGCCGCCTTGAATGATCAGGATGGGCGCATCCCATTGATCTACAAAATTGACCGGATTGAATTCGTTATAGGCTTTCTGGGCCGCTGCATTGTCTTTGTCCCAATAGGCACCTCCGAGGTCCCAATTCACGAAGAACAATTCCTCCGTGGTGCCATACATGGACCGCCAATTGAAAATACCGTCGTGAGAGATGAAGGATTTGAATCTTCCCTCATGTCTGGAAGCCAGATAGAACACCGAATAGCCGCCATAACTTGCCCCGACGCAGCCCATTCGATCAGTGTCCACGTAGGATTCTTTGGCGACATCGTCGATGGCAGCCAGGTAATCCCGCATGTTTTGTCCACCATAGTCTTTGGAGATTTGCTCATTCCACTCGACGCCATAGCCAGGCATGCCTCGGCGGTTGGGGGCGACAATGATGTAGCCATTGGCGGCCATCAGCTGAAAGTTCCAGCGGAAAGAGTAGAATTGAGACAAGGCTCCCTGAGGACCGCCCTGGCAGTAGAGCAGGGTGGGATATTTCTTGCTTGGGTCAAAATCAGGGGGATAAATCACCCAGGTCACCATCTCCTTCCCATCGCTGGTTGTGACCATGCGCTTCTCGATATTCG
>JBCCCJ010001520.1:0-1341 GCA_039033615.1 Bacteroidota bacterium | reverse complement strand
GCAATACTCGAACTCAGAATTGTATTTGTTGATTGACCCACCATGTCCCAACCACATTCTTCCCTTGCGAAATCTTGGGTATATGCCGAGCCTATATCCATTTTCCGTTTTGTCAAAGGCTTGGATACTGTGATGCCGTTCAAATTCTTCCCATCGCTCTCTCCTTAGGCAGGCTTCCTCTTGATTCAATAGCGTCCTCAAAAAAAATCCCATATCATGGGAAGAACTGATCAGCGAGCCTGTCGGTCGGGTGAAAATATGCTTGAAGGGCAATTCCTTCTTGGAAGGCGCATAGGATTTCGCGAGGAATTCTTGAGGGATCTCAGACAGTCTCAAGGAGGAATTCTCCATCCTCAAAGGGGCTAAGACCTCTTGAACCATGAAGTCATTATATGCCTTTCCAGAGACTTTTTCCATGAGATAGCCCGCCACCAAATATCCAACATTTGAATAGGCAAATCCGGTCCCTGGCTTCCATCGCGTTTGAAGCGAGTTTTTCACGATCTGTATTCCGTCTATGAGCGGAAACTCATCATCTCCTACGGGGATACTTTTGTCCTTTAGGTGAAGCTCATCAAAGCCCGAAGTATGCTCCAGCAAGTGAGATACCCTGATCGGAAATTCCACTTCCCACTGATTGGATATGGGCAACTCGGGGGCTATGCGCTTCACCTCATCCTCTAGTTTTAGCTTGCCATCCTGCACGAGCTTGAGAATCCCAATCGCAGTGAATGTTTTGGTTATGGACCCCAGAACGAACAAAGTGGAATCAGTAATTCCCTGATTGCTTGCTAGAGACAGATGGCCGTACCCCTTATAAAACAACGTACTGTCGCGATTGACAACGATCACCGATGCTCCCACGCTTCCCGTTTGGGCTACCAGACGATCGGCCTTGGATTCAAACTTGGCCCATTCAATCGGGTTCTGAGCCAGAGAACGCGTGATCGGCGCGATGAGTAGGAGGCCTACGACGATACGTGCGATTCTATTCAAGGGACTTCAAATTTGCAGGTAGCTGGTATGCCTCACCTGTGGGAACGGATGAATGGCCGACGTCGAGGTTGGACCGTTTCTCTTTCATTGGAAAGCCTAACCGTGATTCCTTGGTTTCGCAATTGGGTTACAACATCCCAAACACCCCTGGCAACCACAGACTCAAGGCTGGCACATAGGTCGTCAGAATCAAGGCCACCAGCATCGCAATGAACAATGGCAGCAGCGGTCGAATCACCTGGCGAATGCTCACATTGGCGACGGCGGCCCCCACAAAGAGAACGGAACCCACCGGAGGTGTACAGAGGCCGATGCAGAGGTTGAGGACCATCATGATCCCGAAGT
>JBCCCJ010001519.1:0-1348 GCA_039033615.1 Bacteroidota bacterium | reverse complement strand
GAAAATGTCTAGGAGTATGGGAAATGTCCCCTACTGTAGCAGCGCTTCCAGGTCTGCAAAAGCTTGTTCGTTGTTCTCAAAGCGAACGCCTTTGACCCCGAAGGCTGAAGCCCGTTCCATATTCCCTGGATCATCATCCAGATAGAAGACCGATGATCCTTTCAGCCCGAGATCTTCCAACACCAAGCGGAAGATCTCGGGATTGTTTTTGGCCAGGGCAAAATCGAAGGAATAGTATTGGCCTTCCGTCCAGTCAGCGAACTGAAAGCGATGAGAAATAAAAGCGATGTTTTCTCGATAGTTATCGCTCAAAATAAATAAGCGAAAGCGTGGCTTCAGCCATTCCACCAAGGCTCGATTCATTTCCAGGGTCTCCCAGATAGCGTTCAGAAAGCCTGGCCCATCCAGATGTTGCTTGGTGAGTGCGTTGTATTCCTTGACGAAAGTCGGAAATAGATCCTCCCCTACGTTCAATTGGTGGCCGTATTTGTGATTCAATTGGCTGACAATGCTCCAGTCGATGAGCTCACTGGAGCGGCCCGTGGATTGGAATACCACACCGCCAAGGTCAAGAAGGAGGAGAGGAAGCATATTTTTCAGGGGTCAGGGAACAGAGAGCAGGGGGAAGGGAACAAATTTTAGGGTTCGAGTGGTAGGGAGAAATGGCAATTTATTAAGCTGATGCTAGGTACGTGAGCCGTTGGAAGAGATGCCGAATGAAAGGAGAGGTTGGAAGCGTCATAGATCAGCCGGTATCATTTGCGCATATCCAATTCCGCGAAAGACGCGTTTCTGATATTACCATTGGCCCCCAATCTGCGCAGGTGTCAGTCGCTAGGCGCCTGCTACCAACTCCTCTCTCTTCGATTTGCTACCAAGATGCCCATCGCTCCGGGCTGCGATTGTGTATTGACAAGCACTTGTGCTGATCGCCTGTGGTGAGTCTGCCGAAGTCGAACCAACTCTCCAAAAAACGAAGCGCAGCGCGATTCGCAGCTTGGTAGAAACTGCATGCCCTCCAGAAAGAAAGCAGGCGCATCGCGACTGCCACCTCCTGGGATATACGTTTTCTAGTGACATCTTACCCCCCCAATCTCCGTGCAGTAAGGCAAGTCTTTCAAAATTGTGGCTCAACTACGAATCTAGTGAAACACCAAACTACATAGCGTGCTGAGCCGGACTTCTGGGCCGTGCGAGGGGTTGAGGCACCCCACTGGACAACAGTCCGAATCGGTTCTTCGATGCAGCGCATTCACCATCATGGCGGGTTGGCCACGAAGTCCGAGGTTTTGGGGCGGCCATGAGCGTTGCATGGGACTTCGGCGCTTTTTTGCCTCCTTTTTGTGCG
>JBCCCJ010001518.1:0-1362 GCA_039033615.1 Bacteroidota bacterium | reverse complement strand
TGTTAAGTGATACTCAAAAAATAACTTGGACCTTTTCACTCGTTCTTTCTTCCCATCTCATCGTCAACAAAATCCTCATTTGGCCCGCCAAACTCGGTTTTTCTTCCTTGATCTGGAAAGAAATATCTACGCGAAAAGAGGAAGTTATTTTTCAAGTCTCACTAAGCTAAACGAAGATATGATCAAGATCGGTTTGCTCGGAGTCGGACACCTCGGAAACATTCACCTCCGCCTCATACGGGAACTCCCTGAATTTCAATTGGTAGGATTTTTTGATCCTGATTCGGAAAAAGCTGCAACCATCCAGCAGGATACTGGCATCCCAGCTTTTGAGAGCATGGAAGCTTTGTTGGAGCGGGTGGACGCGGTGGACATTGTTACTCCCACGCTGACTCATTTTGCTTGTGCCAAAGCCGCTATTGAAGCCGGAAAACACGTATTCATCGAAAAACCGCTGACTCACACCCTGGAAGAAGGTCGGAAGCTGCTTGACCTCTTCGCAGCCCATCCTGATCTCCTCTTTCAAGTGGGGCATGTAGAGCGGTTCAATCCTGCTTTCCTCGCCGTAGAAGATCGAAAACTCTCCCCGATGTTCATAGAAGGGCATCGGTTGGCGATGTACAATCCCCGAGGAACGGATGTTTCGGTCGTGCTAGATCTGATGATCCATGATTTGGATGTGGTATTGAGTCTGGTGCCCGCCCCGGTGAAAGAAGTACATGCCAGTGGCGTGCACGTGGTCAGCAATAGCCCTGACATCGCCAATGCGCGCATTGAATTTGAAAATGGTTGTGTGGCCAATCTCACGGCCAGTCGGATCTCGATGAAGAATATGCGTCGCCTTCGCCTCTTTCAGCAAAACACCTATTTGGCAGTAGATTTTCTCAAAAAATCAGCCGAGGTATTTCGCTTATCAGACGAAAAGGTTGGGCCTGCTTCTTTCGAATTCGATACCGGGACCGAAACGAAGTATCTCGTATTCGAGCAACCGGAAGTCACCGAAAACAATGCCATCAAACAGGAACTGGAAGAATTCGCCCATGCCATCCAGGGGAAACGAGCGGTCAGGGTGCCTTTGCAAGACGGATTCCGGGCCCTGGAAGTGGCGCATCTGATTTTGGAAAAGATTGACGAAGGGCATCGACTGGCCCAAGTCTAACAGCGAAACAGAGACCAGCAGTACTGATCTCTGTTGTCTTACAATAGGTAGTATGTATCGTGGAAGGGAGCAGTAATTGGTTTACTTTGCCCTCGAACTAAAGGTAAGGTAATAAGAAAAAAGCAGGCGAAGAAAGAATTTTTCATTAACCTGATTCTTACTCTTGATAATCAATACTTTACTGATAATTTTTTCTTTCTTCC
>JBCCCJ010001517.1:0-1379 GCA_039033615.1 Bacteroidota bacterium | reverse complement strand
CGATCCCAGCCGATTGGTGATGGTCTTTCCGGGGGTACAAGCCTCCCAGGACAACAATAGCGACATCATCATTCGCAGCAACTCCCCCACTGGTTTGTTGTGGCGTCTGGAGGGCATCGACATTCCTAACCCTAACCACTTTGCGCGCAAAGGTTCCTCGGGAGGGGGCATCAGCGTATTCTCCGCTCAGTTGTTGGGGAATTCTGATTTTTCTACCGGAGCATTTTCGGCCAATTATGGAAATGCTCTGGCGGGGGTATTTGATATGCAGTGTCGTCCAGGGAACTCTCGGGAGCGCTCTTTTCGCTTCAAATTTGGCTTACTGGGCACCGATCTAGCAGCAGAGGGGCCGATCAAGCGCCAATCCAATTCCGGCGATGGCGGCTACAGCTCCTATCTGGTCAATTATCGCTACTCTACCCTGGGCATCCTGAATGATTTGGGCTTTCGCCTTGTTGGTCCTCGCATCGACAACAATTTTCAGGATTTGTCCTTCAACCTTTCTTTCAAAAGCAAAGACCTCAATTCGACTTTCACGGTATTTGGCATTGGGGGGATCAGCGAAGAGTTGTGGGATCCGGTGAAAGACAGCCTGACCTGGAGTCGACCTTATCGAGAATCTCGGGTGTACACCAGCAATATGGGGGCCGTAGGCGCGACCTTTACCCACCTGATTGATGAAAAATCCTTCCTCAAAGCGGCAGTAGCGGTGATGGGAGATCGGGTGACCGACAATGACGATACGCTGGACATTCGTAGCGTGATGCTTTCTCCCGCCCCTGATCGGCTGGAGGAACCAACGGATTGGACGGCCTTAGCCACCGCCCGCTATGAGACCGAGGAATACCAGAACTTCCGAATTTCTTCTCACGTCTTTTACCAGCGGCAGCTCGGGGATCAAACGGTACTCAAAACCGGCGTGATCGGCACCCATATGCAGTTCAATTTTTCTCATGAGCGACGGATACGGGATAGCGGCGCCTTTGAAAGGATCGTCGCCGGAGAAGGTGCTTCCCAATTGTTGCAAGCTTACGCCCAGATCAAAGCCAAGCCTACCACTCGATTGACCCTCAGCGGGGGGATCCACAGCCTCTTTTTGGCGCTGAACAATACCTATTCCGTCGAGCCTCGCCTGGCCATGCAATACCAACTCGACGAAACAAGCGCCCTTACGCTCTCCTATGGTTTGCACGGACAGGTGATCCCACTTGGGTCGTATTTTACCGAAGTGCTGGACAGCAATGGCAACTTGACCCAACCCAACCTGGATCTCCAACCTGCCAAAGCCCACCATCTGGTCATGGGATGGAAGAAAGGCTTTGAAGACAATCTGTTCATCACCGTGGAAGGCTATTACCAGCGGCTGTTTGACATGCCGG
>JBCCCJ010001516.1:0-1415 GCA_039033615.1 Bacteroidota bacterium | reverse complement strand
TACCTGCAGCACAAATACGTGGTCGAACTCAAACGCTGGTATGGAGAGCAAGCCCATCAGCGGGGACTGGACCAACTCGCGGATTATTTGGACCGTCAGGAGTTGGAAGCAGGCTGGTTGGTGGTATTTGAGCACAAGGGAGAAAAATCCTGGCGACAAGCAGAGATCACCCATCGGAACAAGCGCATCTTTGTCGTTTGGGTGTAGCCAAACATTTTTGCTACAAATTAGGTTATCGCTATATGGAAATTTGGAAAAAAATCTGGGGCTACCTCACCTTCCGCAAGCGGGATACCAATGAGCCCGATAGCCCCAACCTACGGGTGATGCACGGCATCAATAAGGTTTCGATCTTCATGTTTTTGGTGGCAGTAGTGCTCATCATTGTAAAATTGGCGACCTGATCAGGAGAAAATTCCTTTAATCAAAAAAAGAACGTGTCGAAGCAAGGTTTTCGGGATCATACATTCCGCTAACGCTGCCTTTTTCCTACCTTTGCACAGTAAGCAAGCTGCCTTTCAACGCGTTTCTTTCTGTGCCAAAAGCTCCTCAAACTCCTCAGCAACGGATTGATCGGGTCAGACGCCTGTTGAAATCACCCAATGCCCACGTCCGGGCTTTGCTGAGCGTCCTGCACCCTACCGAGATTGCTCAGGTTCTAGAGGACACCAAACCAGAGGTGCAAGAGCGGATTCTGCGAGAATTGCCCCGAGATCTGCTTTCGGAAGCCATCTCCGAAATGGACGAGGAAACCAATCCCGGCCAACTCCTTACCCTCCTTCACCCTGAGATCGCCGCCAACCTCATCAAGGAACTTGCTCCAGATGATGCGGCAGATTTGTTGGTCCAAATCCCAGAACAGTACAAAGACAAGATTCTCTACTACCTCTCTGACGAAGCCGAGCTGGTCTTGAACCAACTCCTGGCCTACGATGAGGATTCTGCCGGGGGATTGATGAACCCCAATGTGGTGGTCGTTCGGGCCAATATGACCAAACTTCAGGCGCTGCGAGAAGTGGTGCGACAGTCGGAGGAGATGGATGAATTCTACACCATCTATGTGGTAAACGAAAGCTACGAATTGCAGGGCTACCTTGGTTTCAAGACCCTGTTCCTCGCAAGGAATGTGGAGCGAATCGAGGACATCATGGAGACGGATATCATTTCCGTCCCCGAGGATCAGGACCAGGAGGAAGTCGCCAAAATCATGTCTCAATATAATTTGCCGACCCTCCCGGTGGTAGATTTGGATCACAAACTCCTGGGGCGGATCACTTTCGATGACGTATTGGATGTCCTCGAAGAAGAGAGCACGGAAGACATGTTGAGCTTTGCGGGGGTATCTGATGGGGAAAACCTGCGGGGTGGCTGGGCTAATGCGGTCAAAAGTCGGATCCCCTGGTTGCTTGTCAACT
>JBCCCJ010001515.1:0-1425 GCA_039033615.1 Bacteroidota bacterium | reverse complement strand
TTTTCGGTTTTGACTTTTTCACCCCCTTCTCTGCCATCTGCCGCACAGGAGGGCAGCCGTTGGCTTGGATACTTTCACTTTTACATTTTTGATTCTTTCTTTGTCGGTTTTGACTTTTTCACCCCCTTCTCTGCCATCTGCCGCACAGGCGGACAGTCTTTACCTTCTATCGCAGATAGCTCTGACTTCTGACAGCCAGGCGATCTGTCTTCTGACCTCTCTTCGCTACGCCAGCACCCGATTGGGTTTGTAAATCGGAATATTATCGTAGCCTTCTTGTTCGATTTTGACGATGGCAGCTACGTGCGCGTCAGCGATGGCCTGCCGGATTTCGGGCTGCATCAGTTTGGTGGTTTCTCCCAAGTCGGTATAGAAGCCATTCTCGGTCAATACGGACGGCATGCTGGTCTTGCGGAGGACGTAGAAAATTTTCTTGCTGCTGCGCTGGTGGCTGCGGAGGCCACGATCTTTCCAGTCGGGCAAATGCTCCATCAAGGAAGCCTGAAACGCCGAGGCGAGCTTCTTGCCACTCGTATTGGGGAAGTGCCAGGTCTCGATGCCTTTGGTACCGTTGACCCAATCACCCATGCCCATCGCATTGGCGTGAACAGAAACATAAATCTTTGGCAAACCAAGTGGAGAGGTCTTGTTATTGGCGCGAGCCACTCGTTCCCGCAAAAAGGATCCCACCTCTACTTCGGGCACAACATTGAAATACTGAATGCCAATTTCGTCCAACTTCTTCATCATTCGCTTCACCACATCCCGGTTGAATTCCCACTCCTCGAACTGCGTCCCATCCTCGAAGAAAGGAGAGCGTTTGCCTTTCTGTAGGCGGCCATGACCATTGTCCAAACACCACAAAAAGCGGGGCGTAGTGATGGTAATGGGTTGATCGGTTTTATACTCAAAGCGCTCACCTTCCCCGCCTATTCCTCCTCGGGCTCGCATATGAGGCTCACTTTGCTCCATCGAAATGACTTCCGGGTCAGCATCTGCCAATTCGCTGGCATCCTCGACCAGGTAATCGTCTTCTTCCTCAGTAGGGGGAGGAGTTGCTTCGTCGGCAGAAACGTCAGCAGCATGAGTATCAGGCTCTTCTTTCCCCGCTCCATCGTAATGAGTTCGATCTGTTTCAGACTCCAATCCGAAGATGATCCGGAAAAAGGTGGCGATTTTGTCCCACATGGTATTTGTCAGTTGGTGATAGTCAAAGGTAGCAATCCATTTGAAAAGCTGAAAATTTCACTGGATTTGGTAAAAATCTTAACGAGAATGTTACAAAGGCGACTTTTCTCTGAAACAAGAATGCTAACTTCCTGATTCTTTTTTGTGCAATGCAGTTGAACGTTAGCTTTTCCCTACATGAAACGTGCTTTTTCCCTCAGCTTTTCCCTCCTACTGACCTCCTTCAGCTTCCTCTGG
>JBCCCJ010001514.1:0-1429 GCA_039033615.1 Bacteroidota bacterium | reverse complement strand
GGACATTTCCATCAAAAACGTGGCCCTTTTGATCAAGGAAGTGGTCGGCTATCAGGGGGAACTCCAATTCGATACCAGCAAGCCAAACGGAACACCTCGGAAGTTGATGAATGTGGATCGGCTCCATACCATCGGCTTCCAGGCATCTATTGGTCTGAAAGAAGGCTTAGCTTCGGTCTATCAGGATTTCCTGGCCAATCACGCTCGATATACGGCACGGGCTTAGGGTGCTATCACCTCTATTTCTTCAAAACTTCCGCCAATACTTCCCTCCAGCCAACCCGTTCGTAGGCTGAAGATCCACTCGTATTCTCCTGGCTCAACGTCAAGGGTCATGGGGAGGCGGAGGGTAACACTTTCTCCCGGAGTGAGCGATTGGGTAAACACTTCTTCCTTCCACCGATAATGTCTGAAAAACACCCCCTCCTTGAAGATGATCCCGATGGGATGAACCGGCATTTCTGGATTGGCAGCAAAGTCAATGGGGTAGTTATGCTGATTGGTGAACCGCAACTCCACCTCAATGCTGTCTCCCTGAATAAAGGTCAACGCTTCTGGCGCTAAGCATTCCACCTGAACTTGATTGTAGGATCGGAAGTTAGAGATCCGACGGTAGTAGAAGGGGTAGCCGGTCGGATCCTGGAGGGTATCCATATTCGCCAGCAGATAATTCGAGACAAACAATACGGCCCGTCCTTGCATCTGCTCCTCTAGGGGCCAGTTTTCGTACTGGGTTTTGTGATAGAGGTAATTGTTCAGAGGAAAAGTTTCTCCTCCGGTGTAGAATTCGTATTTCGCGGGGTATTTGTATCCATTGAAAAAGATGACTGGATCCTCTTGAGCGATGGAGGCAATTTCCTGCGCCCAAGCTTCCCACCCATGTACTTCATTTCGCATTCCGGTGAAAGCTGGTAAAAAATTGAACACCAAATTCAGGCGAAATACGGCCATGAGGATCAGACTCGGAATGCCCAATCTGATCAACCACGTGGACCATTTCGGTTGTTGTCGGATAAAGAAAAACGCCAACAAAATCATCGGAATCACCGCCGAAGCCGACCAATTGGCTTCCACCCAACTTTTGAGGCTGACCAAAAAGAGGAAAGTCAGCACCCCTAAGACGGAGAATTTCAAGCCTCTCTCCCAGAGATTCTGAGCTCGATGTCGCAAACTTGCCGGCAGAATCAGGATACCAACCAGTGGACCCGTGATCAAAAATTGGTTGGCGACATAATTCAAGGTGAAGCTCCCATCATTGGGCCGTTTTACTCGATTGAGCAAATGGAAGGTGAACGTAGCAAATCGCTGCTCAATCAACCAACTCAATACGGGGAGAAAAGCAATCGCTGAGATGCCCACTACCAGCCAAAAAGACCGCTTTTTGAAGAGGCCAAGATTGGACAGCAAGGTGCACCCCAGAATCATGAAG
>JBCCCJ010001513.1:0-1432 GCA_039033615.1 Bacteroidota bacterium | reverse complement strand
GCCCAATTCATAGATATGCGCCCGATCTCCCGTCAGCAAATGCCAGGTCTTGGCTTGAATCTCGTTTCGTTGGGCGTAGTCTGCCAGGACCGCGACCGAATCAAATCCAGGGGTTACCGAATGCGACAGGATCAGGACTTGTTCGTCTAAGCCGAACGTATCCTGAACCGTTTTCAGATTGTCCATCATTTTGGGACAAATCCCTGGGCAAACGGTAAAAAAGAAGTTTGCTACGTACAGTTTCCCCTCCACCGTGGATTCATTCACCGTCTCTCCCAATTGATTCGTCAGGGAAAAAGGCGCAATCTGATGGAAGGTGTCCCGCACGGAACTGTTCATCGCTACCCAATGCGGCCGAAAACTGGCCTCCCGATAGTAGGGCAATTCCTCGCTGTCGTGCTTTTCAGCACTTTGGGTACAGGCTCCCAGGTAGCACACACTGAGTGCCAGTGCCCAGCAAAACCAATTACTCCTGATAGGTGACTTGCTCATTGGATAGTTCATAACAAAGATTGGCTCGTTTGAGGCCGAAGATTCGCCCGTTTCGGGCTTCGTAATTGATGAATAATTTGCCATTCCGACGCCAGGCTTGTTGCAGTCCTTCTTCTTTCCCCTGGTTCAATTGAAACCGCTTGAAAGGCTGCCCATTTTCATACCATTGCTCTTGAACGCCATGGGCCTTGCCAGCCGCAAAACGGGAACGGGAGCGCAGGTTGCCATTGATCCACCAGCTTGCTGAAAGGCCTTCTCGTTTGCCCCCGTCATAGGTAGCCGCATAACTCAAGCGGCCGTCAGCAAAAAACTTCAGGTTTGCCCCGTTCTTTTTTCCTCCTACAAAGCTGACTTCTTCCACGCAGCGGCCTGCAGCATTGTACTTTTCGGCAGTTCCGGCATACAGGGTATCAGCCACGTACCAGCGACCTTCTCCTGGTTTCAGTTCGAGTTCTTGCCAGCCTACCGTTGGCAGTTCCTCTGGCAGGGAATGGGGAGTGGGAACTGGAGAGCCCGTCACATTCAAACAAGTAGAACAGACGGGCCACCAGAGTAACAACCACAACCAACCGAATTTATTGAATCGCATTGGGCGTACCTTGATAGTTGCCAGGGAAGAGGAGGTAATAGGCGTTCAAGTACCGCTCATTTTCGATGTGATAATGATATTCCGGCTCATCACTGTGCTGGGTAGTAGAAATATGCCCCCCGGATTCATCCAGATCGGTGGGGGAATCGCCCGTGGAAAAGCACGTTCGTCCGTAGAGGAAAAAGCCATCAGAGATCATGCCGATGAGTTGGGTATCGTTGTCTGACCAAGCTTTGGGTTCCAGGTGGTAATGGTAGCTCTGGGGTCCGGTATGGGCCGCGGTATAGTCCAAAGAAGGAACGGCATCATCCAAGGGTACATTGGGTCCTTCTTCATCGTTGTAGATCATCG
>JBCCCJ010001512.1:0-1433 GCA_039033615.1 Bacteroidota bacterium | reverse complement strand
GTGGCGTGAAGTGGTGAGTAGCATTTAGATGAGTCGTTACCTGATTCTTTTGGAACCAGAACTCTACCGTAAGCTCTTGAATGATTTCAGGGATAGGAGCAAGTTGGGAATTTGCTTCAAATTCCGTCATTCCTGGCCATGGTTTTGAAAAAACTTCCTCTGGTGAATAAGTTGTATAAGAAGACCAGGGGAAATTAGGAAGCAGATGAGAATCGTTTGACTGCCGCTGAGAAAGTGAAAGCACTTGTTGATGAATGCCTATGAGAATGATCCGCTCTCGATCTTGGGGAGCACCATATTCAACGGAGTTGATGAGCTTTTCAGTCAATAGATAGCCAGCATCCGCCAATTTAGCTTTGAGACTATCAAAAAAGGCTCGGTGCTTTTTGGTACGATACAGGCCTTTTACGTTTTCAAACAAGAAAAAGTCAGGATGATTATTGCAGATCAGATCGATATAAGTCCCAGATAACCTTCCATTCTCTCCCTCTTTCCCTCGATTTTTTCCCCCAACTGAAAAATCAGGGCAAGGAGGCCCACCTATGAACCCAAATAAAGGATATTCTTTCCGGGCCAATTGAATTCGATCTGCTAACCACTTTGTCCTTAGGTTAGTCAAGTTTTCGGTAATGTCAGCTTGCTGATAGCCATAACGAGGAGGCTGTACATCCAGATTTTTTCGGGCTCCCTGGTAAATTTCCATGAAGGGCTTGTGATACTCGTTCACAAAAACCGTTTCAAACTTTCCTGTAGACTCAAATCCTAGGTCTAAAAACCCTGCCCCAGCAAAAAAGGAAAAAATGCCAATTTTCTGATCCATACCTAGCAAATTCAAACAATTTGATAAACAATCTAGGCATTTTTACTAAAAAAACAAGCAAAAAGTGGATATTTTTATCAACACTTCCGAATCACATCCCCCACCTTGATCTCTCCGCCTTGCATCACCCGGACGTAGATGCCGCGGAGCTTGAGGTGGCGACGGCTTTTGTGGTTGATGAAGCGCAGGGCATCTTGTCCAAAGCGAGCCGCAAATTTCTTACATCCCATGTGGGGACGGGGGGTAACTTCCAGGATTACTTCCCCGATTTGGAGCTGGGTTCCTTCTGGTAAGTTTTCTTCACTGAGATCCAGGTCTGCCACCAAATTGTCTCCGGCCAAGGGCATCCGGCTGTCGTCTTGAGCGACATGGCGCAGGATGCGACTGTTCATCAAGGTCAATTGACCGTAGCGATCGGGATCCTGATCCGCGGACAGAGCCCAGCGATCTCCTGGCAGGCCCCCTTCTACCGTCATATGGGCAGAATCGAGTACTTGGCGTTCATTCGAAGAGGGGCGAGCAACGATGAGTTCCAAGCGGCCTTCGGTAGCAGGAGAAGCCGCAACTTCCGGCAAAAAAGCGGCTACTTGTTCTTCCGTGAGATGGGTAATGG
>JBCCCJ010001511.1:0-1441 GCA_039033615.1 Bacteroidota bacterium | reverse complement strand
GTCGCCTGTCCCGCAAGCGGGATTTCGCAAGCTCAACCGGACATCCTTTTTTGTCGGCAAAAAAGGATGCAAAAAACCGCCGAAGTCCCATGCAACGCTCATGGCCGCCCCAACACCTCGGATGCAGTTTATTCCGAAGAAATCGGAATGGCCAACCCGCTGTGATGGTGAATGCTTTGCATCGAAGAACCGATTTGGACTGTTGTCCAGTGGTCTGCCTCAACCCCTCCCACGGCCCGGAAATCCGGCTCAGCACGCTGTGTAGCTTGGTGTGCCACTAGATTCGTAGTTGAGCCAAAATCTTCTGAAACGGGAAGGCTTTGTGCTGAAATGCCAAGTAGCTTTACAGTTGTATAAGCCCCCGTCCATGAAAGCAACCCGCATTTGGTTATTAGATGATGACTGGATCAGCAACCTGATCCATGAAGTGATGATTGGTCATTTTCAACCCACCTGGGAAGTTGAGGCATTTACCCAACCCTGCGACTTCATCAGCTTGTACCGAAAACTGGCTCAATTGACGCCGGAGCGATTGCCAGATGTGCTATTTCTGGATTTGAACATGCCCCGGCTGAATGGCTGGGAGGTGCTGGACCAATTGACTGACATGGAGCGGGTATGTCCCATCCTCGTCTTGACTTCTTCGATTGGCAAAGAGGACCTAGACAGAAGCAAACAATATCCCCTGGTTCAGGGATTCATCTCCAAGCCGCTGTGCATGAGATACCTGGTCCGATTCTTTGAAAAACGTCAATGGAGGAGTTCTATCCACTCGCATTTGATTTCCCCTTCCCAGTGAAGGCGGGCCATGGTGATGGGTAAGGAAAACCGCCTCGGACCTGCGCTTCCTGGATTGAGGTACCAAACCCCTTCCTGATGATAGGAGGTTGGTTTGTGAGAATGCCCAAACAGCACCATATCGAATCCTCCTGCGGCAGGATCGAGGTCCAGGTCCTCCAAAATATGCAGGAGATACAAATGCTTTTCGTGCCATTCTACCGTCTCCACGAGGGGCAAAGTTGCTCCCCATGCTCCCCGATCTACGTTGCCTCGGACCACCACTACCGGAGCAATTTGTTTCAGGTGATCCAAGACCGCTGGCTTGCCCACATCACCCAGATGGAGAATTTTTTCAACTCCTTCCAGCGCTTGAGTAGCTTCAGGTCGAAGGAGTCCGTGGGTATCTGAAATAATGCCTAACATATCAGTGGGGGCTGCCGTACGATCATTCGTTTTTTCCCTGGCATACTCGCATCTAACTATTTCCCTATTTATATTTGTAGTAGCAAACACTAACTCTGGAGCAAGATATGACATTTTTGTTGGATGGAGAGGATCTTGATGCCATTCAAAGCTACCTACGGGATCGAAAGTGGATTGCGCCAGACGAGCAGCTGATATCAGCTCAAAAACCTGGCGAAGGCAACATGAATTACGTGTT
>JBCCCJ010001510.1:0-1454 GCA_039033615.1 Bacteroidota bacterium | reverse complement strand
TGCTGGGCGAGAGGGCCAAGCCCGTGCGCGACCAGCTGAAGCGCCTCCAAGGCGACTTCCGCGAGTGCAGCGAGCGCGTCGAGAAGGAGGCGCTCGTGGGCGGCGCCAGGCTCGGGACGGGCGAGGCCAAGGACCGGGGGGCTCGTTCTTTTCTTTGGAGACAATGGAAAGGGTAGATTGTTCAGAAGCGGGGTTAGGGAAGAGAGAGGTAGTAAATGCTTGCTGGAAGCCAGCATCTACCTGAAGAATTTCAGAGTAGGAAAAGGTGCCATCATAATCAACTTGTTTCAGTTGATAGTACACCCGACCTTGGAAGGGAACCTGATCGGTGTATTGGTAGGTGCGAACCTCGCTAGAATTTCCAGCTCCGTTGATGTTGCCTACGTTTTCCCAGATCGCAGCATCTGTGCTGCGAAGGATTTCAAAGCGATCATTGTTTTGCTCCCAAGCGGTGGCCCAAGACAATTCTACCTCCTGGGTGGCAAGAGAGCTGACTTCGAAGGAAAGCAATTCAATCGGCAAAGAAAGGGCAGAACAAGTACCGCCTGTGCCTACTGCTCCGAAACTCGCTTTTTGGACGTTGGTCGCCAACCCGTTGGTGCCTCCGGTGAATCCTACATAGATAGGACGAGTAGAGTTGAAGAACAGAGAAATGTCCATGGTTGCGGTAATGCTGTACGTACCATCCAAGGTTGCAGTCAAGGTGCTCAGGGCTGGATTCGCTGGGTTATAGGTCCAGGTTATTTGGAGGGCGTGATAGCGGTCATCTTCCACATTGGGCAATGCCACCGGAGTTGTTCCAGTGAAAGGAGACTTATGGTTGCCTTGTGAGTGAATGGAGAGGTGATCATCCGTGGTGGGATCAAAAGTATTTCCGTAGGTATCAATTTCAATCGCGATGGAGGGAACGATTCCGGAAGCTCCTCCATACCCAAGGGGAGCGCCTTCATTTCCTCCTGCGTTGTCGCCTTCTGCTTGAATCACGAAAGCGATACCATGTCCTCCGCCATCATTGGCGCCGAGATACACTTCTGTTTCCCAGGTTAAGGGGTTTCCACTGGGATGCATGAAATCTGACAACGTGTATCCATTGTCTTGCCAAACCTGTGAAGCGGAAGAACCCGATCCGTCCGATAGACAGAAACACGTGCCTCCAGGGTTGGTAGCCAATCCCGCAGTAGTGTAGGTTTGAGAAAAGGCGATATGGAAGCTAAGAAGTAAAATACCAAAGGTGAAGAGTAACTGTTTCATATTGGGTAGATGTAAAAAAGATCGAAAAACCTTCAACTGGATATAGAGCGTTTTTTCTGAGTAAGAACAGGTGGTAAAAGAAACCAGCGTAGTTCTCACTTGATTTCTTGTTCAAATGTACGGAAAGCTTACACTGGAAATGCCGAATTATTCTTCATCTGTTGAAATATTGAACTCAATGGTCCTTTGGTGATGCTCACCGG
>JBCCCJ010001509.1:0-1454 GCA_039033615.1 Bacteroidota bacterium | reverse complement strand
CCTTGGGGGCCATCGCCACAGATGTTGGTGGCCCAAGAGCGCCAATAATAGGTCGTATTAGGAGCCAAGGGAAAACTCAGGAAGAATTCTGGATCGACCAGTTCATCTGAGCTGGCAATGATACTGGCTCCGAAGGCAGGGCTGGTCGCCAATTCAAAGCGGTAGGTCTGCGCATCATTGGCTACCGCCCAACCAAAGCTGGTTTCAGTCGCCACGCCATTGCTGCCATTTGCAGGGCTGAATTGGGTGATGGCCCCAGGGAGTTGATCGCTCACTAGCAACGTCAGCGAGTTGGTCGCGGGGACAATCCCAGTCCCTATTGCACTCACGCTGATGGGATAGCTTCCTACGGGCGTGGTGCCATCTCCAAGGAAGGAAAGCTGTACCGTATCGCCTGGAAAAAATGGATTGGGAGAATAATTGATGCTGATGCCTGGAGGCAGTCCACCCGCGATCAAGTTGACGGTGTCCGAAAAGCTCAACAAAGATGTGGTCAAAAGGCTTAATTCCGTCCCTCCATCCGCACAGATTCCTGCGTCATCCGTTCCGAAGAAAACCGAAACTCCCGGCTCAGTAGCAGACTCTATGGTGAAGTTCTGATTGGATAGATCGAAGAAAATGTTGTCTGCGGCAGACACGCGCAGGCGAACCGAGTCGCTGGGGAGGTTGGGTACAATGATGATTTCTGAGCCATCATTGGGGACATCAGAAGCGATAAAGTGGGGAAAGGTAAAGCCGCCATCGGTAGAAAGGTGAATATTTACCTTCTCGCAATTGATAGGTGGAAGGGTGGTATTTGCCACATCCCAGGTGATCTCCTCGTAGGTTCCAATGGTCCAGTTGAGTATACTGTTCGGATAGGTCACCAAAAATGGGCCGCCAACTTCACTCGCCTCGAAAGAAACCGAATTGAAGGTTACCCCACCTTGTTGGTCTCTCACAGTCAGGCGGAAGGTCAAATTTCGGGAATAGGTCGGCAACAACTCCCCTCTTTGCTGGAAGTTGGCCAGGACATTCTCAATGCGGGGAAAAATCCGGGTCTGAGAATTGGAAGGAGGAAACGAGCGAAAGATCGGAGCATCTCCGATAGGGAAGTCTGGGTGACCAGAAGGCCCAAGGTTATACTGCTCCCAACAGTAGGTCAGAGAATCTCCATCGGCATCGTTCCCAAAACCCGTCAGCATGAAGGGTGTGCCAATCGGAATGGAAAATCCTCCAACTGGAGGTACCGAGGAGGGCTCCGCATTCATGTTGTCCACTAGAGCAGCACAAGTACCGCCTCCATTTCGCGTATGATCGATGATGGTTTGAATAGAAGCATTGTGATAGTAAAAATCCCGATTGGCCTGAATGTCATGAGTTCCACAAAGACCGGGATAGGCAACGATGGTGGTCCCACTCCCAGGCTCATAAGCCGTAGAGCCACTGATGTTGCCATTGCAGCCGCCTGCTGT
>JBCCCJ010001508.1:0-1458 GCA_039033615.1 Bacteroidota bacterium | reverse complement strand
GAGGAAAAGGAGCAGATGCCTCACGGAAGTAAGTGATACTCAAAAAAATAACTTGGACCTTTTCACTCGTTCTTTCTTCCCATCTCTTCGTCAAGGCTCATCTTTGGGTCCCTTTTTCGCAAAGTTTCGCGATTTGGCCCGCCAACCACTCGGTGTTGATTCCTTGATCTGGAAAGAAATATCTACGCGAAAAGAGGAAGTTATTTTTCAAGTCTCACTAAGCTTCGAACTTACTGAAAATCCAGCATTTCTATATCAAAGCGCAAGACTGCATTCCCTGGGATGCCACTGGTGCCACCTGGGCCATAACCCAAACGAGAAGGCACAATCAAGGTACCGCTGCTTCCTCTTGGGAAATAGGTCAGCCCTTCCTGCCAGCCTTGAATCAGGCGAAATACTTGGAATTGAACGGGGAATCCGTCCGAAGAATCGAACTGACTGCCGTCCAGCAACGTACCCGTGTACACAATCTCCACGATGGAAGACAATTCAGGGGTGTCTGTATCTAGCCCTTCTCCTTCGTCCTCGATGAGCACAAACAAGCCGCTATCGGTGAAGAATCCGCCGTCGATACCTTCGGTAACGGTGTATTCCTGGATCAGGGCTTTGTCGATTTCCAGCTGCTCTTCAGGATCCACAGATTCATCGCAGGCGGTGAAAAAGGCAATCCCCATCAGGGCAATTATCCAAGTCAAAGATTTCATGAGTTTCATTGGCTTTTTGTTTCAGAACGCAAAGGTAGGACAAAGGGTAGCTTTGGGCAAATGCAAGGACAGGAACACATGCCCTCTTCATTGCTCCAACTTCTTCATCAACCGGAGAAATTCGCCCATACCGTGAAGGTGATCTATGTGATCGGGAGCTGTATTGCCTGCATAAGAACGAACTTGACACCTGTTTCTTGTGGCTACGGAGGTTTGTTGCATGCCTCCTGGCCCGATTGCGAGCATGGGATTCCGGGAGAGTTGAAGCCAATTCAGGAGGTAATCAGCGGTTTCCGTGGTACTAGAATAGGTTCCGGGGAAAATGGACGAATGGGTAATGAGCAAAGAAGCTTTGCCTTGCGTAGCTCGCTCAGCCCACTGCACAAAGGGACGCATCTGCGCAGAATCCAGGCTGCCACCAGCCGATAATACTTGCCTCTCGGGAACATAGGAAGTATGGAGTCCATCCAGCAGCAAAATTCCTGAGAGTTGATCAGCAACCGCCTGCTCCTGTAACATCGCTCGGATTGCGCCATAGCCTGCGCTAAAACCACTCACATAGATTCCTGTTAGCTCTTTCGATGCTACTTGCTCCTGCGCGAAGCTGAGAACGGAATCCAGAAATACCTTCGCTCCGATGGCCTGAATGGGTCGTTGATAGGAGGAAGAACCGCCCCCCCAATGACACGAAACCAAGACCCAGGGCTGCGCTTGTTGCGCTACGGCAGCTTGAGGAATTCTCCCATCTTGATCG
>JBCCCJ010001507.1:0-1471 GCA_039033615.1 Bacteroidota bacterium | reverse complement strand
GTGAAAAGGTCCAAGTTATTTTTTGAGTCTCACTTAGGGTAAAGAAGAAGGAACGGGAACTCCCAGTAAGCTGTGCGCGGTTTTGATGATCGCTGCTTTGTCATAGCCACAATCCGCCCACAGTTGTGCTTGACTGCCATGGTCGATGAATTGATCAGGAACTCCCAGACGTTTGACTTGGGAAGTATAGCCGTGATCTACCATGAATTCCAGGATGGCAGAGCCAAATCCGCCCATGATGGCACCGTCTTCCACGGTGATCACGCGATCAAATTTCTGGAAGATTTCATGTAGCAAATCTTCATCCAACGGTTTGACAAAACGCATATCGTAGTGAGCAGGATAAATCCCTTGCTCATTCAACTCAGCTAGGCCAGCCTGTACAAAGTTGCCCGGATGGCCGATGGTCAGGATTGCGAGGCCTTCCCCGTCATTGACCATTCGTCCTTTCCCGACTTCAATTTCTTCGAAAGGCGTACGCCAGTTGGGCATGACTCCTTTGCCACGAGGGTAACGGATGGAAAACGGTCCTTTGCCCCAGCGAGAGGCCGTGTACATCAGGTTTCTCAGTTCTGACTCATTCATCGGAGCAGAAACCACCATTTCTGGAATGCAACGGAAATAGGCCAGGTCAAATGCGCCTTGGTGGGTCGCTCCATCCGCTCCCGCCAATCCTCCGCGATCTAGGCAGAATACTACCGGAAGTTTTTGAATGGCTACATCATGGATCACCTGATCGTAGGCCCGCTGCATAAAGGTGGAGTAGATGTTGCAGAAAGGAATCATCCCCTGCGTGGCCAAACCTGCGGAAAAAGTAACCGCGTGTTGTTCGGCAATGCCTACATCAAAGGCGCGCTTCGGCATCTCTGCCAGCATGTATTTCAGGCTACAACCACTCGGCATCGCCGGAGTTACGCCCATGATTTTTTCGTTTTCTTTGGCCAGCTCGATGATGGTATAGCCAAAGACGTCTTGATATTTGGGGGGCTCAACCTCGGTAGGGGTAGGTTTGAAAATCTCCCCCGTCAGTTTGTCAAACAAACCAGGCGCGTGCCATTTGGTCTGATCTTTCTCTGCTAGCTCATATCCTTTCCCCTTTACGGTAACGCAGTGCAACAGCTTCGGGCCCGGAATTTTCTTGAGATCTTCCATCACCCGCACCAGGTGATTGATATCGTGCCCATCAATGGGGCCAAAGTACCGGAAGCCCAACGCTTCGAACAACATGCCAGGCTTGGTAACCGTGGTCAGGCCATGCTCAAGGTGCCGAGCGACAGAGCGTGCTTTGGGACCAAATTTGTCGAGTTTGCCCAACATCTTCCACAATTCATCCCGGAGCCGATTGTAGGTACCGGAAGTGGTGATGTCGGTCAAATATTCTTTCAACGCCCCTACGTTGGGGTCGATGGACATATTGTTATCGTTCAGGACAACCAGCAAATCGGATTTGTCCCATCCGCCGTGGTTCAGT
>JBCCCJ010001506.1:0-1479 GCA_039033615.1 Bacteroidota bacterium | reverse complement strand
TTTTCTAAATAAGGACTTAAACCTAAAGCTACGATACTCCAAGCTAATCCTGATACTACTTGGCAATTGATTCAGGGAGAAAGTTCGCTATCCCTGATCGACCTGGAATTTCAAAGCGGAGCAAATGTCGAAGTTCGGCACAACTTCAACTGGCAGGTGCTAGAAGAAGAATTCGCTCCGGTGGGCATTTCCATTGCGCCGGGTCAGTACGTTTATTCCCGCACCCGATTTTCGTTCAATACCGATTTTTCCAAAAAATATGCGTTGAGCACTTCTTACGAAATCGGAGATTATTTCGATGGAAAACTCAACACGCTTTCCACCTCTTTGAGAATGGCGCCACTTCCTCACCTCGCGCTATCAGTAGATTATGAATACAATTTGCTCCAGGAGCTTGGGGTACAAAACGAGGAAAAAAGCACCAACCTGATCGGGATCAATGCACGACTGGCCCTGAATCCACGGGTGCAGCTCATCGGATTTTACCAATACAACAGCGCCATCAGACGCAGTGTATGGAATGCGCGCCTTTCCTGGGAATATCGCCCGCTCTCTTATGTGTTCATCGTCTTTAACCGCAATGACATTCAGTCCATCAACGTGGCTGACCGATTCACCCAGAATCAATTTATTTCAAAAATTACGCTTTTGAAACAGTTCTAACCATCATCTCAACAGATACAAGATATGCGATTAGAAATACAGAATCTCTCCAAAACCTATTCCAATGGAGTGAAAGCCTTGCAGGATGTCTCGTTGAGCATTGGCAAGGGAATGTTTGGCTTGTTGGGCCAGAACGGTGCCGGAAAATCTACGCTCATGCGGACGATCTCGACCCTTCAGGACCCTGATCATGGCAGGATCCATTTTGGCGGAATAGATGTATTGAAACAACCCGAAGAGCTACGGAAAACCCTCGGCTACTTGCCCCAGGAATTCGGGGTATATCCCAATGTAACGGCAGAGGAATTGCTTTTGCACATAGCCGATATGAAGGGCATTGTCAACAAAGGCGAGCGAAAAGATACGGTGGAGGCCCTCCTGCAAAAGGTAAATCTGTACGAGGCCAGAAACAAAAAATTGGATGGCTACTCAGGTGGGATGAAACAGCGTTTTGGGATCGCGCAAGCCTTGATCGGCAGTCCTGATCTCATCATCGTAGATGAGCCTACGGCTGGTCTTGATCCGATGGAGCGAAACCGCTTCTACAATTTGCTTTCAGAACTGGGGGAGGATGCCGTGGTGATCCTTTCTACCCACATCGTGGAAGATGTGAGCACGCTTTGTACCGACATGGCCATCATTGGCAAAGGTCAGGTGGTGCTGACAGGCAAACCGCACGAAATAGAAGAAGCCCTACATGGCCAACTCTATGAAATGTCAGTGAGCAAAGAGGAACTCCCTTCCTATCAGGAGGCCTACAAGGTCATTTCTCAGCGATTTTTTGCCGGGAAAATGCTGATCACCGTACTGGCGGAG
>JBCCCJ010001505.1:0-1482 GCA_039033615.1 Bacteroidota bacterium | reverse complement strand
GCCATCCTTTTTTGTCGGCAAAAAAGGATGCAAAAAACCGCCGAAGTCCCATGCAACGCTCCATGCCGCCCCAACACCTCGGACGCAGTTTATTCCGAAGAAATCGGAATGGCCCACCCGCCGTGATGGGGAATGCGCTGCATCGAAGAACCGATTTGGACTTTTGTCCAGTGGTCTGCAATTCGGCGTTACGCATTGAGCCTCCTCCCCAGGAAATTAGACCTTCCCGGTGTACCATTCAGGACGCAGGTATCGGAGTTCTTCTTTCACTGAGTCCGACACTTGGAGTTTTTCGATAAAGCTAGAGAAGTCTAGCTGCGTGATCCTCGCCTTGCCTCGGGTCAGGGCTTTGAGGGCCTCGTAGGGTTTGGGATAACGCTCCCGTCGGAGGATGGTTTGAATGGCCTCTGCCAACACTGCCCAATTGGCGTCCAAGTCCGCTTTCAGGGCCGAATCATTGAGTTGTAATTTCCGAAGACCTTTGAGTAGGGAAAGGAGGCTGAGGTAGCCATGTCCGAGGGCTACGCCGACATTTCGCAGCACGGTGGAGTCGGTCAAGTCTCGTTGGAGCCGGGAAACGGGCAATTTCCGGCTGAGGAATTCCAGCAGAGCGGTAGAGATCCCGCAATTCCCCTCCGCATTTTCAAAGTCAATGGGATTGACCTTATGAGGCATGGCAGAGGAACCTACTTCTCCTGCGATTACTTTCTGTTTGAAATACTCCTGACTGACATAGATCCAAACGTCTTGGCAAAAATCAATCAAAATGGTGTTGATGCGCTTGAGGCAATCAAATATTTCTCCCAAGCCATCATAGTGCTCGATCTGCGTCGTGGGCACCGAGCGGGATAATCCCAGGATCTCTTCCACAAAATGGGTCGCAAAGCCCTGCCAATCGTGATCAGGATAGGCCACGTAATGCGCGTTGAGGTTTCCACTAGCTCCCCCAAATTTCGCAGGCAGCTTCATGGCTTTCAGCAAACCTGTTTGTCGTTCCAGCCGACTGACAAATACCTGAAATTCCTTGCCAAGCATGGTGGGAGAAGCAGGCTGCCCATGTGTCCGGGCCAACATCGGCTCTTGCCACCACAACTCTGCGTACTGCTTGAGTTGGGCGATGACGGTCTCCAGTTTGGGAATATACACCAACTGCAGCGCGTCCCGAATCATCATGGGCGTCGCCGTATTGTTGATGTCTTGGGAAGTGAGGCCAAAGTGGACGAATTCCTCGTTGGCTTTGACGGTCTCACTTACAGGCAAATCTGCCAGTGCTTGTTTGAGTCGATACTCAACGGCTTTGACATCATGGTTGGTGATCCGCTCGATTTTTTTGACTTCCGCCGCTTCTTGCGGGCCTACTTGCCCCAACCAATTCAACAACTGCGTCTCATCTTGCTCAGAAAGGGCCTGAAGAGGCGGTAGATTCGTTTTATGCAGTTCCAGAAAATAGAGAACTTCAACCTTCAATCGGTATTGGATGAG
>JBCCCJ010001504.1:0-1490 GCA_039033615.1 Bacteroidota bacterium | reverse complement strand
TCATCGGTTTTGGTTCCCGAAAATCCTTGTCAGCCAAACTTTGGGGCGTCTCTTCGAAGGTAAACCACTCGAATTCCTGAGAGAACTTAGGCATCAAGCCCATTGCTTCTGCTTGGGCGATCACCTGCTTCAGCAAATTTCTCGGACAACTGGCAAGCGCCTTGCCTCCCCCATCTACAAAATCCCCCAGAAAAAATGGCAGGTTGTCCTCCCAGGGAATAGACCGGAAGGTGTGGACATCCAATCGGGCCTGAGCATCCGGATAGCCCGTATGCCAACCGGTAATTTGGGCATTGTCGTAAGAGACATCTGCTATGTCCCAGCCAAATACCACGTCGCAAAACCCAAATCCACTTTCCAGCACCGACAAAAACTTTTGCTTGTGAATAACTTTGCCACGCAATACCCCATCTATGTCGGGAATCGCGATTTTTACTTTGTTGGCGGGATGTTGGGCGACTTGTTCCAGAATCTCAGATTGGGTCATGGGGATAATAGGTCAGGGTTCAAGGTTCACAGCCAAGGCTGTCCCCCGCTGGCGGGGGTATAGGGGGTGGAAAAGCTTTCATGGTTCAGGGTTCTTGGCATCACTCTACAGATCGCTTACCTTCCCTGAAGTGGAAAGATAGGTCGGTCCAAGGCAAAAAAAAAGGCCAACCCGAAGGTTGACCTTATGGTAAGTCGATGTGGTGTGTCCTAGACAGTAGCTTCAGCTCCTGGGATTCGCAGCACCTGTCCTGGGTAGATCAGGTTGGGATCTTTCAGCATAGGCTTATTGGCCTCGAAAATTTCAGGGTAGCGCATGGCGTTGCCGTAGTATTTCTTGGCAATCTTGGAGAGAGAATCTCCACTGGCTACGGTGTGGAATGCAGACTCAGGCGCTGGCGCTTCTTCTACTACCGTCATTTGGTCATCTACGGTGGCAATTCCTTTGAGGTTTCCAACAGCGAGGATGAGTTTTTCTTTGTCCATTTGAGAGGCAGCTTCTCCTTTCAAGATGATGGTGTCATCTTCTTCCCCTGCAAACTCGATTGCGAAGTCATTGATGCCGAGGTCAAAAGCAGATACGAACTCACGAATCTTGCCTTCTTTCTCCTGGCGTGCTTCTTCCAGCTTTTCGGAGGAGGTTTTCATGCCGAGCAGAGAGGCTCCGGCGTCTTTGATAAAACTAAAAAGTCCCATGTAATTGGTTGAATGTTATTGGTTGGTTCTAGGATAGTTTGTTGGGTTGAACCGCCTTTAGGACGAACTTCCTGTCGGAGGTCACGGGTTGTGTCGATTTTTTCATTCTTTCTACTGGATCCAAAGGTATTAAAATCTCTTATTATATGGGATGATTTGAGAAAAAACACCTTAGATTCCTCTCCGAAAAGTGTATGACCGATCTCAGAAACATCAGGCAGCTGGTTTCTTTGCATCAAGGAAATAATATTCTCCTCCCAAAATACTTGCCCTTTCAAACCTTTGTTCGGAGATCCGCGTATATGGTC
>JBCCCJ010001503.1:0-1500 GCA_039033615.1 Bacteroidota bacterium | reverse complement strand
TAACTTCCCCTTTTCGCGCCGTTATTTTTTTCCAGGTTGAGGAAGGAAAACCGAGTTTGGCGGGCCAAATGAGGTTTTTTTGACAAAGAACTGGGAAGAAAGAACAAGTGAAATGGTCCAAGTTATTTTTTGAGCGTTCCTTATATTTCTTTCCCTTCAGGTCCGCGACCGATTCCCTGATCTGCGAGACGAAGTCCCACGCTACCTATCGCTGTCCCTTCGCACCTTTTGAAAAAAATGCCGTCTATGGAGTGATTGTATGACGATTGAGCCATATATTAGCTCGACATACCAACGTTTGAACCTTCTTTCTGTATGAAATTTCCCCGCTTTTCTCTGCTGTTGTTGGTTTTCAGTGCCTTGATCTTGGGAGCTGGCTGCGGTTCCTCCGCGCTGGATTGTAATTGCGACCCGGATGCCTGCTACAGTTGTGAGGAAAAAATCTATGCCTTGGAAAGCGAATTCGAAGGCCAATACCTCAGCGATCCCAACGGCTATCATGACCTCATCGCTGGCTACCACCGGGCTTCCCGCGAAGATGGTAGCGCCCAAGCGGTCCTGGAGCAAATCGACCTTTACTTCGATATGTCGAATGGGATGTACGACAAGATCCAAGAAGCCGAACAACAAGGCACGGGTTTGCTCACCGATCTGATCAATGTGGTCAGCAGTGTAGGTCAGTCGGTAGAATATTTCCGCCTGGAAACCGGAGCGTCGGAAAAAATCCAACCCATT
The DNA here is from genome assembly GCA_039033615.1 of Bacteroidota bacterium. Taxonomy (GTDB): domain Bacteria; phylum Bacteroidota; class Bacteroidia; order J057; family J057; genus JBCCCJ01. The sequence continues at coordinate 765 of JBCCCJ010001503.1, read as the reverse complement.
CAACAAGCGAATGTCAAAACCTACGTTCGCACCGCGAAAAACTACAACGCCACCTACAACTATGCGCCGCTCGATACGGCGGTGGAGGTGATGGTTCGGAAGCACAATCGGCAGTCGGTCTTCATCACAGACGGCGAACTTGCCAAGCGGGGCATTCCTGGCGCAGTAGATCCGACCATCGGTTGGGCGGTCAAGCCCTTCACCCAATGGCTGGAAGAAGGCAATCGCCTGGACTTCGTGGTCATGCCGACCAAGAAGAATGAGCGCCTCTTCTTCATCTTCTTCACCCCCCGTAAGATGGCTGAGCGAGGCAACAATGCCATCAATGCCTTTCTCGAAGCCACTGCCAACGTGAATCGCAACGAAGGCTACTCTCATTTGAAATTCACCGTCAACGACTATCGCCTCGAAAAAGTGGACGATGGGCGGAAGGAAAACGAGCGGGGCTTCAACTCGACCTTTGTCTATAACGCCGGCTACTATTCCAATCAGGTGAATCTGGAAGACAATTACGAACACGTGCATCTGGATGACATTCAGGCCTTCACGGAGTATATGGATGCCTTTTCCCAGGGCGAATTCAACGGGGATTTTGAACCCCAGTTGGATGAGAAAAACAAGCTGTTCTACAACCTCCAACTCACCAATGAGTTCATCAACTACCAGATCGCCAACCTGAGTCTGGAAGCCACCGACATCAGTCGGCCGCTGTACGAATACATGGGCTATCTCAAGTGTCAGGAAGCGGATACGGCCGTTTTCATC
>JBCCCJ010001502.1:0-1503 GCA_039033615.1 Bacteroidota bacterium | reverse complement strand
CCACAACCGATGTAGCATTCGGGAAATGTCTAGGAGTATGAACTTGGACCTTCTCACTTGTTCTTTCGTCCCAGTTCTTCGTCAAAAAAAGCCTCCCTTGACCCACCAAAGTCGGTTTTTCTTCCTCGACCTGAAACGAAATAACCGCGCGAAAAGAGGAAGTTATTTTTCAAGTATCACTAAGGTTCTGGAGTAGGGCCGAATTGCATTCGGCAAACCCTCCAAGACTTATCTTCAATAGCCCCCAGAAAACGAATTCCGCCTGATTCCCCCCGACAATACATAACAAAACCCACCTTTCAGGGTTCAAACAGCATATACACATAGCATCATTCTGGGACTCCTGCTGTTCCCTGAACCTTGAAAGATGATCCCTGAAATATGAGACGACTTCCCAAATGGCTTCGCATCGGTTTGATCGCAATCGGCGGCATTGGCCTGGTTTTGTTTGCGATTGGTGCCATCCTCCACAAATCTCGCCCGGAAGGGAAAGCCGGACCGGAGGCAGATGCCCTGGCCCAAAAGATGTTACAAACGGTAGGTACCACTGCTTGGGACAGCACCGGGGCCATCAGTTGGAATTTTGGTGGGGTAAATCAGCACCTCTGGGATCGGCAGCGACACCTCGCCCGGGTGACTTGGGGAAAAAATGAAGTCTTTGTCAATCTCAGCAGCAAAGAAGGGGTTGCCTTTGTGGGCGGAGCGCGAGTGGAAGGCAAGAAAAAGGACAAACTCGTGGACAAAGCCTGGAAATCTTGGGTCAATGATTCCTTTTGGCTCAATCCCGTGGTGAAAGCCTTTGACGATGGGACTACTCGCTATTTGGTGGAAGTCGAAGAGCCTGGCTTGCAGGGGCTGATGGTGTCATACAGTTCCGGCGGGGCCACTCCAGGAGACAGCTACCTTTGGTTGCTCGACGAACAATGTCTCCCCGTTGCCTGGCAAATGTGGGTGTCGGTCCTGCCCATCGGTGGCATCAAGGTACCTTGGGATGGCTGGCAGACCCTCCCTACAGGAGCTCAGGTCGCGTCTGATCACGGCTTTTTGCAGTTGACAGACATTCAGGCAGGGAACAACCTGGCGGAATTGATGCCGGGAGAAGATCCTTTTGCGGTGTTGGAACCGTAACCCTACACCTCCAACATGCTCAATGATGGATGATCAGCTTCTTTGTCTGGATAGCTTGAACGGTTTTTATCCGAATGAAGTAGCCTCCGGAAGGAAAGGGAGAAGTATCTAATTTGATGAGATGCTCCCCTGGAGAAACTACCTGGGTAGCGATAGTTTTTATTTCCTGCCCAACGGTATTCAGCAAATGGATTTCCACCAGGCCAGCCTGAACTAGGTCAATCTGAATCAAGGCCTCTTGACTAGCTGGATTGGGCGAAATCTCAAGGATGCTTCCGTGATTTTTTGAAGGAGAGTGGTTGGAGGAGCTGACACCAGATAGAGAAAAATCCGCCACAATCGGCAAGTGATCCGAAGCAAATGGCGCATCTTGAT
>JBCCCJ010001501.1:0-1507 GCA_039033615.1 Bacteroidota bacterium | reverse complement strand
TAAGAATTTCGTTTTCGATTCGTAAGAATTGATGTTTGTTTTTGATGTTTTGGGCCTACCCACTGGGTGGGCTTTTTTTATGGCTGCCATTCCACCCCCCGTACCTGAAGCTGATTCATCTCTGGATGGTAGGAGAGAAACAAACGCAGGCGAATTTCTTTCAGGACCTTTTCCCAAGACACATGGGCGGAATCATCTGCCTGCCACTGACCGGAGAGCAAGTGATACATCGGAATAGAAGTTTCATATTGCTTCTCCAACCGACGCTTGAGGGCGCGAAGGGAGAGGTTGCGAAAAATCAAGGTGCCGGTTTCCCAGGCCAAGGGGCTGTTTGCAAAAGAGTTCATACGAAAGAGTCAAAAGGTCATGGTTACCTAAGAGACTCCTATTAAGCCAAAATCGCTGCATTCTGTTCCTGTTTTGTGAACGCTCATTCCCGAACCCACATCATGAAAGAAGGCCCATCCAGCCGGAACCGATGCGACTGCCCTCCTGTTAAGGTGCCGTATTGCTTGTCTTTGATGCCGTTCTGATGGTCCACGCCGGAGAGGTTCCCCACCAGTTTCCAGCTTCCTGGCGGCAGATAGACCTCATCCCAATCATGAAATTCGCTGCCCACGTTGAGGAGGACCAGGACCTTTTCATCCACGAGATACCCCAATTGGTAGGGATTGACCGTGTCCAGCCACCGATAATGGTCGGGAGATACCCGCTCTGCTTGTCGAAATACCTTGCCGTATTCACTCAGCCGGAAGTGGTTCAACCCCCGCCAAAAGGCTTGCATGCCAGCATAATCGGGACTGCCCTTTTTGCTTTTTTGCCCGACCGTTTCCCAAAGGAACTGATTCGGGGTCCGCACATTGTAGGTGTCCCCCCGCCCCTTGAAGAAAACTCGGGTACCATCTTCCATGGTTCGAAGGGATTTGTCGATCGGAGCCAAACCCTTGGAACGCATAATCTCAGAGCCCCCGTGGGTAACGATGGGGCCAAGGGAGGTGTAGAGCAGTAAGGTCGCAATTTTATAGCGAGCTTCCTCCACTCCTTTGAGGCCATTCCAGTCCGCTTGGGCAAAGCGGTCAGCCAAGGTCCAGTTGTCGTGAATGTCGATGTAGCTGATGCCATTCAAGGGGGTATAGTCCTCAGGGAAATTGGCAGATAAAGCGGCTTTGGCTTTGTCTTTGAGCCGAAAATTACCCCCTGCATAGCCTCGATGGAGATGCTTATCATAGAGTTCAAAGGGAGAACCTTGAAACGCATTCCGGCTTTCGTCCTGAAAGTAGGTGATGGGAGAATTGTGTTTGTACCAATCCCAAGAAGGATTGGATTCATAGGCTGGATCACTGGAGCCAATCCAGGGCTCGCCATACAGGATGATGTCCGGCCCCACAGCCTGTCGCAATTTGCTCAGGGTTTGGCGGTCGATCTGACCTGCCAAATCCACCCGAAAGCCGTCGATGCCAAATTCTTTGATGAAATGTTGGCACTGGTCAATCAACCAACGCTGCAC
>JBCCCJ010001500.1:0-1508 GCA_039033615.1 Bacteroidota bacterium | reverse complement strand
AGTACTGGTAATACTTCGGCTGCGGCTGCTGCTTACGCCAACGAAATTCAGAAATAGTTAGCAAGAACTAGCAGAACCAGCTTTTTCATTACCATCCTCACAAATGATATCCATGAGATTTTTCCTTTTTCTTGGTTGCTTCATAGGGTTGACCACCTTGGGTCTGGCCCAGATCACCGTTACCTCTTCCGACATGCCAAGTGCAGGCTACACCTCGTATCAAAGCGTGCCTGATTCTTTCTTTTCTGTTGATGTGGAGCAAACGGGCGCCAATGTAAGCTGGGACTACAGCACCCTCGAAGCCGTTGTCCAACGCAAAGACAGCTTCATCAGCCTGGGTGATGCCCCCTTTACCTTCTTCTTCTTTTTTTCCGGTGCGACCGCCGTTCGGGTCGTGAATACGCCTGATTCTCTGGCGGGCTTCAGCTTTGGCGAAGGTTATGAGTTTTTCCGGACCACCAGCAGTCAATTTGAAAGCATGGGCGTTGGAGGCGAAGTCAATGGCCTCCCCATTCCCCTCGCCAGTGATCCGAGAGACCGCATCTACAGCCTGCCACTTGCCTATCAGAATTCAGACTCTTCCTTCTCCTCTTCAGAATTGAATGTGCCTGGCTTTGTCTATCTGCGGCAAGAACAAACCCGCCTGACCGAAGTAGATGGTTGGGGCAACATCACCACCCCTTTCGGCAGTTTTCCCTGTCTGCGCGTGAAAGCCGAACTGGTGAGCTCCGATTCCATTTCCTTGGGCGACACCCTTGATTTGGCCCTGCCCAACATCCGGCAGCGCGAATACAAATGGCTCGCCAACGGCCACGCCACCCCCATCCTCCAAGTCAATACGGTCGTATTGGACACCATTGAAATTCAGAGCAGCATCTGGTATTTGGATGAAAAGCGGGACGTTCCCATCCTGTCGGAAGAATCTCCCCTGGAAAACCAGGCGCTCCTCCTCCAGCCAAATCCCAGCCAAGGCACCGTTTGGGTAGATTGGGAGCAGCAGTGGGGTTCCACGCCCCAGTTGACAGTCATGGCCATTGATGGTCGGGTCGTTCATGAACAGCCCTTACCCAATCAACTCCAGCAGTTGGACTTTCGGCATTTGCCCCCCGGCACCTATGTGGTGACCGTAGAAGCTGACACCAAGCGATTCACAGGCAAATTGGTGTTGCAGTAAGAAGTAGGTGATGAGTTGGGCGAGACCTACCGATAGCGATGGCGCTATCGGGAGGTCGGGTGCTATCGGGGTTCGCTATCGCTACCGTCTTCCACTTCGTTCCAGACCAGTCGCTACCCTCCTGCCCTTTCGCCCCCTCTCGCTCGCCGCAGGCGAAAGGCGTGTGAGTTGGGTCCTTTTTCATTTTGCGGTTTTTCATTCTACATTTTTCATTTCACAAAGTACTGATCATAGATCTCAATCCCGTTCAGACCTCACAGCTTTTCCGGCCCGCTTTTCCGGCGGCAAAGCTGTTAGGTCGGGCGGTAATTTTCCTTATCTTTGCGGGACCATT
>JBCCCJ010001499.1:0-1510 GCA_039033615.1 Bacteroidota bacterium | reverse complement strand
GGAATACGAGCATTTGATCTCGCTCCAATTCTCCATAATCCAAGATCTCATTGATTCGACCCAGCATATTGCTCGCAGAACCTTCGATGTGCGTGAGCATATTCAATTGATCCTGGTCGAGACTGGTATCGGAAAGCAGTTTGCTGAATCCCAAAACCCCGTTCAAAGGAGTTCGCATCTCGTGACTCATGTTTTGCAGAAAATAGCTTTTTGCTTGGTCCGCAGCCTTGGCTTTTTGCGTTTGATCTTGGAGGGAAGCCACATGATGCTCCAATTTGTCCATCAGGTGCTGAAAGTCCTGACTCAAAATGCCGACTTCATCATTGGTTTTGGGGAGCGTCAGTTGGGATGCTTGTTGGGTAAATCCATTTTCTATGAAGGCTCGAATCGCCTTGGAAAGCTGGCGAATCGGTTGGGTCAGGTAGGAAGTAAGCCACAAACTCACCGCTGTACCACTTAGGAAAACGGAGAGAATCGCAATCAGCATCCATTGGTTCAGGCTGTCAAAACGGGCATTTTTCTCTTGCTCTACCAAATTGGATAGTTCGAGCGTAGTCGTTCGGGCCTGGTATTCCAGTTGAGACAATTCCTGATACAGCCCAATGTTGGCGCGAAGACCAATGGAGCGATCCAATTCAACGATCGTCTCAAAACTCCGTTGATATCGCTGCAGGTTGTCCAGGAGGAGGAGTTTTTCTGCTGCCGGAAAACTTGACTCAAGTTGGATGGCTCTCTCCAGTTGCAGAACGGCCTGTCTGAGTTTGACGATATAGGACCGCTGATTGCGGATGAGGTAATCTTTTTCGTGGCGGCGAATCTGTAGAATTGCATTTTGAAGCATCAGTGACTGGCATCGTTTCTCCAACTGATGAATGTGTTGCCTCATTTCCCCAACCAAGCCAAAGTCCTGAAACCCTCGTATCAAGAGCGCCTTCCTCAATTCGAGATGGGTGGATTCATACCGCTGAATGACAGCATCTAGGTCGTGGATCGTAGTGGCTATTTCAGGAAGGTGACCTACTTGACTCTCCGAAAGCTGCTGTAATTCTTGTTTGGCTTTCGACATCAACAGGTCTCCTTGATCGGCGGAAGGATGATGCTTTTCGAGAAAGAAATCGGGCGCAGTCGGGGCATATTGTAGGAACACCGCGTGGTTTCTGATCCCTTCAAGAAGATGGAGCTGGCCATTTACCAGAAGTTGGGAAGTTTGATTGAGTTTGGACCGTCTATCAGATTGCCATACACCAGTTCCTACTCCGCCCAGGGCTAGTAGTAAGATCAGTGAAAAGCTCATGAGGAGCTTATTTCGGATCGATTTCATGGTTCATTTATTCGTGTACTTGAAAATACGAAAAATGGACTATCCATCCCGGCCCAAATTCGCAGCCGACTGTTAGATTCCGGTAGGAATCGTTAGAAATCCAGCCAGATCCCCGGCTGATCAAGAGGAGGGAATTCGCAACGAAATTGGAACCGCTGCTGCTCTTCTTGGCTACACATCTGTTGGAGC
>JBCCCJ010001498.1:0-1534 GCA_039033615.1 Bacteroidota bacterium | reverse complement strand
CTGGTGGTTACCAAACGGTTTGAGTTCATTCGTGTGTTATTCAATATGGTGCCACACATCATCATTGCTGATTACACACTGGGCGACTACTCTGGACTAGAAGCGCTGACCTTTGTGAGAAGGGTCTTTCCTGAGGTTCCTTTCCTGGCCATCACTGGAAATGAAGCCCCCTCCATCCAAAAAAGCTTTCTGCAGGAAGGAGCAACTTTATTCCTATCCAAAAACAAGCTGGAAGAACTCCCTCACTATTTCAGGGAAGCATTTGATTTACACCCAAACAGCCAGGGCGATCTCCTCAACATGCGCATTCAGGTCCAGATTCGGGAAAACATCGAAGCACTAGGAGAAATCCGATCCATGCTTGGCAGTGAGGGAGAAGGGAGCTTGTCCCGGTCTCTCAGGGAGGAGATTGATCAATCGATCCAGTACTTGCTTCAGCTGAGCAGTGGACTGCGAGAAGAGGCCAAGATGGATTCGTGATGCTCAAGCCTTCGCCTCTGCCTCATCTGATTCAGGCATGAGTTGGGAGAAGTCAGAACAGGAAAAACGGGGAGGGAATCCTCATCCCATGATCAATTCGTAAGCTTCAGCTAGCAGGCTTGTTCGCTCCTCCAACTCAAGGTCCAGGGGCAATTGTGCGAGTCCAATGATTCGGCGGAGGATTTCCACTCCCGTGAACTGATCCAGCAACTTCAGGTCCAATTCATGGCGTCGGTTGTATGTTCCCCAAAATCCTCGCCATACGGACGCTTCCTGCTGGGCCATTTTGAGATGGGCTCGCGCTACCGCAACATCAAATTCTTTGGGGCCAAAGAAGCAAAATTCCGGGTCGATGATGCGAATTCCTTCCGTGGTTTGCAGCCAACTTCCAGGATAATAATCCCCGTGCAGCAAGACATTGCCATCACTGAGGTATCTGTCTTCGAGGCCATTGAGAACCGTCTTGAGAGAGGCATCTTGCTTATAGGGCAAGGATATTTCCTGCAAGCCTTCTTGCACGTTGTCCAGGTCAAAACCGTTTTCCAAGAGGAAGGGAAAGCGGAAGATGTGCTCCGCATTGAGCATGCGCATGCCTCGGTTGGAAATGCACGGTGTGAGATAGGCGAGGCTGTATTCAAAGTGCAGGGCGGATAAGAATGACGCCAACTCTTTGGCCTCTTCCAAGCTGAGCTGCTTCCCTTTCTGATACAAAAAGGAGAAATCCCTGGACTGCCCTAAGTCCTCTAAAAATAGCAGATGGGCTTCCGAATCGTGCTCCACCAACTCCGGGCTGAGGGATTTGAGCAAGTCATGGGTTTGAATCAATTCGTAGAAATGAGCTTCTACTTCGGCTCTTTCCACCGGAGCAGGGATTTGGGGGTATTTCTCTACGTAGGGCCGAGCTTGCTTTAGGATGAAGGTTCGGAAGTTGGACCTCAAAGCTTCTGGGGAATCGTGCAGGGTGGTGTCGCCATCGTGACTGGCACATTTAAGCAAATCAAAAAAGACATCCCCAAGTTTACCGAGCAAATTCTCGACTTTCTTGACAAGGACG
>JBCCCJ010001497.1:0-1536 GCA_039033615.1 Bacteroidota bacterium | reverse complement strand
ACTCACAAAGCCGTTGGTTCGGAGGAACTTTTGGGATCAGGTAAGGGATCCAGTTTATGCGATTTGAGATAGGCGAAGTAAGCGCGCAAGGCCTGATCATTGACTTCCCGTGGCGTGCAGACTTCCAAAATCGCTGCTTGTTCCGTTTCATAGAGCCATTTCAAGCCTTCCGCTAAACTGGTTTCGTCGTTGACCAATCGGTGGGGCAAGCCATACATGTCTGCCAAAGGCTTGATTTTCAATTCATGCTGGGTCTCGAAATACTCCGCCATCGCCTCGGTGGTCCGAGGTCCGGGAATGATCCGAAAAATGCCGCCACCGCCGTTGTTGATGACGATGATTTTCAATTGAGGCGCGAGGTAGTTGTTCCAAAGGGCGTTGGAATCATACAGAAAGGCCAACTCCCCAGTAACGACCGTGGTCGGCAATTGACTGATGTGGGCTGCGCCAGCGGCGGTACTGGTAACGCCGTCGATTCCGCTGGTGCCCCGGTTGGCGTGGTAGGTATGGGCCGAATCGCCTCCCCTCAGTTGCACGTAGCGAACCACGGTGCTGTTGCCCATCTGAAAATTAGCGCCTGTCGGCATCTGGACTGAGATCGCCTCCATCGCTTTTAGATCACAAAAGGGCGCCTCTTCTGCCATAAACTCCCGATGCGATACCTGATTCCGGCGATGGCGGGCCAACCAATCTTGCTGATAGCTGCTTTCCTGCTGCAAATCAAAGCCATTGAGCTGCTGGAAAAAGTCAGCTGGGGGCAAGGGGATATTCACCGTCAGTGCCTGGAAGGTATCCATGTAGGGGGTCTCCGGTGCAATGTGCCAATGCGCCTTCGGAGAGAGGCAGCGCAAGAGGGCTTTGATTTTCTTGGAGACGATCAAGCCCCCCAGAGTAATCAATAAGTCCGGGCGAAATTGTCGCTCTTCTTCCTCATCCATGGTCACCAGCAGGCGGTCGATGGCATCCACAAATCGCTTACTGTGCAAATTGGAGGTGGTTTCAGTCAGTACCAACACCTGCTCGTTCTCCGCAAAGTTTTCCAATTCCGCTTGAAGGCCCTCCTCCACAGGTAGCAAACCTGTGATCACCAGCACCTTTTTCTGTTGCCGAACCAGACTAGCCAACTCTGCCAGTTTGCCGCCGCTCAAGCGACTTTGTACGGCCAGGGTGTGAATCGTATTCGGTTGGACGTTTGGCTCTACTTCTACCCCATACAAGCCCTCTCTAAAAGGGATATTTACGTGAACCGGACCAGGAACCGGCCCTAGACTCGTCTCGATGGCCTGATTGATGAGCAATTCGTTGTGCCAAATGAGATCCCGATCTGTCGCCTCTTGGATGAGGTCGTAGCTGCCTTGAATGAAGTTGGCGAATACATTCCGCTGCCGGATGCTCTGCCCTTCCCCCCGGTCGATCCACTCCACGGGTCGATCTGCGGTCACCACAATCATCGGAATGTGCTGGTAATAGGCTTCTGCAACGGCGGGAGCATAATTTAAGGCGGCACTGCCAGAGGTACAGGCGATGACCACTGGT
>JBCCCJ010001496.1:0-1548 GCA_039033615.1 Bacteroidota bacterium | reverse complement strand
CTACCCAGATCGACCGAAATACTAAGCAACAGCGTCTCGAGGAAGTAAAGTTCAAACCCAAGACCTACCTCAGCGAGATTCTGCAAAAAAACTCTCGCCAGCTTCCTGGCCCGGAGATCAACCCCAACGAGCTGCGTTCTTCCGCTCGCAAACAAGCCATTGAGCAATTGGAATTATTTGCTCCTACCCAAGCGCCTTTGCTGATCCTCGGCGAACGAGGGGTGGGAAAATCTACCCTGGTTCGCAAGCACGTCAAAGAGCGGCTTTTCCCTGACCTGGCCTACCGAGAACTCGCCTGCGGGACCTTTCGGGAAGAGTTGTTTCGCTCAGAACTGTTTGGGTATAAAAAAGGAGCGTTCACTGGCGCGAATACGGACAAAACAGGCATCCTTGACATAATAGGGAATGGGGGTATTCTCTTCTTGGATGAGATTCAGGATCTATCTTTGAACTTGCAGCGAGAACTGATTCAGGTCTTACAGACTGGGGAATTCTATCCCATTGGGAGTGATGCCCCACAGCAAGCTAGCTTTCGCCTGATCGTGGCCACTAACCAACATCCTGGCGAACTACTGGCTAGGGGCACCCTCTCCCCCGATTTCTTTGATCGAGTCGCTCACCTTTGCGTAGAAATTCCCCCTTTGAGAGAGTGCCGAGAAGATTTGCCTCAATGGTGGGAGAACGTCTGGAAAACCATCGCTCACGCTGAGCTCGACGTTCCCTGGAATGCCGATCTCGAAGAACTGTTGGCTACGGATTCCTTGTCAGGGAACTTTCGGGACTTACAGCGACTGGCAGCTCATCTCTATGCCTACCTTCAGGCGACCCCGCGACGCACTCCTTCCCAAACCAAACAAGCAACGAAAGCAGGAATCGCGGCCTTTCGGGCCTTCAATGCGAGACTCGTGCTTCCTTCAGCTCGTGGAGAAGGGTACTTTCGGCCTGATGCGAGCTTTCGGGAGATGGAGAGGAACTTTCGGCAGGACTTGGTCAACTGGGCAATTCAAACATATGGGGACATCAAAACTGCGGCTTTGGTCTTGAAGCGTAAGGAATCGACCCTGTATCAAGACAAGAGAGGGAGCAAATGAGCCTACTCACCCCCTCCCCCACTCCAATTCCCGGAACTCGACTTCTCGGGGCAAGTCAAATCGCTTGGGGGAGATGGAGATGCCTTCTTTGATTTCGGTGGCGGTTTCGATCAGGTTGACGCCCATGCCGCTGGAGATGGTCTGGAGGGGCATTTGTTTGTAAAGCCAGATGCGCACTTTCGTTTTGTGGCCTTGCATATCGAGTTCCTGATCGGAGACTTCGCAGCGTTTGTTGAGGAAGAGGTCTGAACCGAGGACGGTCCGCTGGACTTCGAGGCCTGCTTCGAGTTGCTCGCCCATGCGGGCCTGTTCTTCAGGGGAAAGTCGCATGAGATCCGCGCCAGGATTGGGCATTTTGCTACCGCTACCTTTGCCCGGATCATAGGAATAGAGCGTATCATCCCGAATGATGCTGATGGTATAGCTTTCTTGCTTTTGCGAAAAGCCCATCATGTTG
>JBCCCJ010001495.1:0-1551 GCA_039033615.1 Bacteroidota bacterium | reverse complement strand
GCGAGTTCAGGAAGTGGTGGATTCCTTGCTTCTCCAGTATGAATTGGCAGTTGAAGTGGAAGTGGCTCTGTACCAGGAAAAGACGCATGGGCATTTTCTGAGCCTGGAGCCTGAATCTGAAGCGTGGCTAAGAGCTTCGTATATCCGAGCCTGTCTGACCTGTATCGTTTCTTTTTATACCCTCAAATCTGGGGATCGTTTGCCAGAAGAAAGCGAATCCGATTTTACTCGTCGATTGCGAGAGGGTTCCGAATTCCAGTATTTCAGCCCCTTGGATCGGCAGACGGATGATCCGGAGGAGATCTTGTGGCTGGCCTTGTATCAAACAAAAGCAGAGAGCGCAGCTTTCCGTCAATTGCGAAGCGTATTTGCGGTGAATATAGGCTTGTTGGCAGTATTGTTGGGCCTGTTTGGTTGGTTGTTGCGGGCGCTGTATCGCTACAAGCAACTGGGTCAGGCCAAGGATGATTTGTTCAGTAACCTGACCCACGAGTTTAAGACTCCGCTGAGTTCTATTCGTTTGGCAAGCCGGATGTTGGCTCGCCCCCTCCCTGAGGAAAAGCAACAAACCTATCGCCAAATCATCGAGCAGGAGAGCGCCGAGTTGGAGCGTCAGGTAGATCAGTTGCTGCACGTTTCTCTCTTGGACCAGGCGGCGATTCCTTTGCAAAAAGAACGGGTGAAATTGGTTGCCTTGCTCGAACAACTGGAACGGAGTTTTTCCGCGAGACTGGAAGCACGTCAAGCTCACTTGGAATTTGATATGTCTGATCCGGACTTGGAGGTGTTCGCAGATCGGGATCATGTATTCCGCAGCCTGAGCAATTTGATCGACAACAGCTTGAAGTATGGGCAGGAAGGCATTGTCATTCAGATATCCGCCAAACAATTGGGAGAGCAGGTGGAGCTACGTATTCGGGACAATGGACCGGGCATTTCATCGGAACATCGGGACCACATTTTTGAGCGATTCTATCGGGGACAAAAACAAAATCAGTACAAAGGCAAAGGCTTTGGCATTGGCTTGAGTTATGTGAAAAGTGTGGTGGAGGCGCATGGAGGCAGCATTGACCTCAATTCGCAATTCAAGAAGGGAACCGAATTCATTTTGCAACTATGAAGCAGCCGCGCATTTTGTTGGTAGAAGATGACCACAGTTTTGGCTACATCCTCTCCGAATATCTCGGGATGCAGGATTTTGTGGTGGATTGGGTGAAAAGTGCAGAGGAAGCGGAGGAGAAGTTGCACACCCATGCCTATGATTTGGCGATTTTGGACGTCATGCTGCCGGGGAGCAATGGCTTTGAGTTGGGCGCTAGCCTACGCCAACGCTTTGCAGAGCTGCCGTTTCTCTACCTCAGTGCCAAGTCGCTCAAAATTGATCAGCTCAAGGGCTTTCGTGTGGGGGCGGTCGATTATCTCACCAAGCCAATAGACGAAGAACTGCTCGTCGCCAAGATCCGCGCGTTGCTTCGTCAACAAGTCCGGCAGCAACCGGTAGACGCTTATGCCATTGGCAGCTATGAATTCCGGCCCAGGCAATTTCTCCTG
>JBCCCJ010001494.1:0-1551 GCA_039033615.1 Bacteroidota bacterium | reverse complement strand
TTCAGGACTGGTTTCGGTAGCTGCGGATTCTACCATCCGAAATCTCAATACTGGTGGCATGACCATCCAAGGTCAACTGACGGGAGAGAATGAAGCCTCTACCCTGATCAATGATGGAGTATTGTACCTCCGACCTTTCGCGGTAGCTACCGAGATGATGCCCATAGGCACCCTCGATGTCGTCTCCAATCCTACCAACTGGGTCATTTTTGGGAGCGGGGATAAGAATCAATTGCTACCCGGCAATGTGTATCAAAACCTGGGGATCGAAAACAACGACAAATTGATGGGAGGTGGAGATATAGAGGTGAAAGGAGATCTGCTGGTAGCTGCCAGAGTCAAACCTGTTGATGGAACCTTGGATGTTTTTCGCTTTCTCCTGACCGGGGAAGCTGATCAAACCATCATCGGAAGTGGCTTGGGTAGCATCGAAAATCTCGAAATTGCTAAGGCTTCCGGCAAAGTAGTCCTAGGTTCAGATGTGGAGGTCTCCAAATTGCTGGTCATGTCCGCAGGAATCATCGAGACAGGCGACTACACCCTTTCATTGGGAACAGGCGGTCAGTTGGAAGAAAGCCGAAACAGTTATATCAGCGGTCGGGTGGTGACTCGCCGCAGCGTTTCTGCGGGAAGTACCCGGCAATTCGGTGGGTTAGGGCTAAAAATCAGGGCTTCTGGAGAAAATGCCCTGGGAGAAACCCTCGTGACGCGGACCACGGGTTCGGCCTACGAGCCTGGGATGATCGAACGCTACTTTGACATCCAGCCGTCCAACAATGCCAATCTAGGTGCTTCGGTAGAATTCACCTATGATGAGCGTGATCTGACTGGAGCCGACGAATATGATCTGTATTTGGAGCACTTGGTCAGCCAGGATTTCTTCGTAACCCTGGACGCCAGCAAAATCGACACCGCGACCAATGTTCTCAGTCAGGACGACATCGACGCCTTTGGCATTTTGACGGCCAAGCCCACCAGCATTGCCGTCAATGCTTACCCCTCTCCTCTCCGCGATGACGAGGATTTGAACATCGAATATGTGCTCCAACAAAATGGCATCGTCCACCTCGTGGTGTTTGATCGGGTGGGAAGAGCCATCTACCGAGACCGATTTAGCGGAGAGTCAGGGAAACAGCTCTTCGTGATGAAGGAATTGAATCTGGCTCCCGGCGTGTATTACGTTCGGATCAAGGCAGGGCGACAAAAAGGCTACAAAAGCTTTTTGAAACTCCCCGCAAATTAATTGAAAAAGCATACCACCTATATGTGAGCCCTCCCCAATGCCGCTCAGGTAAGGGGGGGTGGTCCTTTTTTGTGGGCCTGTTTCCCCATTCAAATCCAATCAGCTTGCAGCAGGTGCAGGCGGATCGTCAGAGAGCTACACCAATATTCAGAGAAGCTTCACACTTATTCAATCCACCTTGTCAAGCCCAAGGTCAGAAGCTATGTTACGCCTGTTCTACTTATCCGGTCATAAAGTAGTGCTAATGGTGTCCCGTTCCTGAAGAGCGGGATTTTTTTTCTTTTAGCCCTACCTTTGCAACATGAGTC
>JBCCCJ010001493.1:0-1552 GCA_039033615.1 Bacteroidota bacterium | reverse complement strand
CTCTTTGCCGTCCGCAGAAAAGACCGCGTCTCGAAATCTCACATCAGTTTGTTGGGGGAAGGATACCATGCGCCCTTGCTTGGCCGGAGCCACAAATACCCGGCCCCGAGCGGTGATAACAATGTTTTCTCCTTTGGCATCTGGATGCACAGAAGTGATATAGCGTGAGGGATTCTCTTCCCATTTTTCTCTCAGCTGATCCAGGTCCGTTACCAGGCGAATCGGAATTTTGCTGGACGCATCAGCGGCGATGTCATATTTCCAGAGGTCTGCGCCTTTTTGATAAACGATCACTCCGTCAGATACATTGGCGTAGCGCACGTCGAAGATGTCGTGGCGCGTATGCTGTTGCAGGTCTCCTCCGTCCTCCTCCATGGACCAAATGTTCATGATGCCATCCCGATCGGTGAGGAAATACACCCGCCCTTCGTGCCACATGGGATGATGACTTTCGCCGGAATGATCAGTGGTCAGCTTGATCGCTTCTTTGGTGCCTTCGGTGAATTTCCAGATCTGCCGGGCAGTGCCACCCTGATAGCGCTTGGTTACGTTGCCGTGATAGCTAGGCGTAACGAAATAGATGGTCTTCCCAGAAGCGTCAAAACTGGCTTCCGTGGCCAGGTCCAAGGGCAAGAACGTCTTGGTTTTGGTGGTGGGATTGATGCTCACCAAACGGTATTCGGGTTTGGTATTGTACGCTCGGGTGGCATACACCATATCTCCGCCTGGGGTCCAGGTAGTCGCGATGGACGCATCTGATTCATACGTCCAGCGGGTGGGCAGTCCTCCCTCAATGGGCATGCTATAGATTTCCGTTGGGCCTTCGTAACTGGCCGAGAACAGCAAAGTCTTGCCATCAAGAGAAATGTGGGGATAGCGTTCCTCTTCGGGATGGGTGGTCAAACGCTGGGCCAATCCGCCACTTAGCGGGACGGTCCAGAGGTCCCCTTCTGCGCAAAAGACCAATTGATCCTTGTGCAAGGTCGGGAATTGGTAATAGCCTTCAACGCCTTGGGCAATAGCGGAGGCAACTGTTGCCATCAGTAGGAAACAGGTCAGGAAGGAAGATCGAAAGGAAGGCATGTGCTGTCTTTGGTAGGTGAGCAAGAATGAAATGGCCTTCAAAAACGGAAATTAGCAGTTCCCTTTCAACCTAACTTGTCGACTTCTTACTCTTATTGGTCCAAATTTTCGAAAATCAAGGAGCATCCCCCTCCTCCTGCATCCAAACCGGTTTCAATTTCGGCTGGTGATCGGCTCCGAGAATGTCTCGATAGAGGTCCGGGCGGCGGGCATTTTTGTAGCGGTAGCCCCCAGCGAGGGTGAGTTTGTCCTTGGTTACGGTCGCTACGGCGATTTCGGCATCAAAGCTGCGCGCCTCGCTCAGCACTTCTCCGTAGGGGTCCAAGATCATGGCGTTACCGTTTTTGAGGTGGGCCCCATCATAGCCGATCGGATTGGTGAAGGCGTAGTACACCCCATTGTCATAGGCGCGAGCGGGCAACCAGCGCATCAACCAACGGCGCCCTTTTGGTCCATCAAATTCCAGGCG
>JBCCCJ010001492.1:0-1558 GCA_039033615.1 Bacteroidota bacterium | reverse complement strand
GAAAAAGAGAGTGCGACGGAATATGAGGATGGCAAAATCCTGGACCCTGAGAACGGAACTGTATATGGATGCAATGTGGAGTTGGAAGAAACTGATAAATTGAAAGTACGCGGCTACGTAGGCTTCAGCCTGCTGGGCCGTACTCAATACTGGTTGCGCGAAGAATAGAAACAAACCCTCATCGACATTTCATGCGAAACATAGCATTTGTGCTAGGGCTGAGTCTGACACTCAGCCTTTTACCATTACAACTCATGGCCGGAGAAGGCATGTGGCTTCCTCTCTTGCTGGCTTCTTTGAACGAAGCAGATATGCAGGCCGCAGGCCTGGAGTTGAGCGCTGAAGACATCTACAGCGTCAATCAATCCAGCCTCAAAGACGCTGTGGGCCTGTTTGGAGGCGGCTGTACCGGATCTATCATTTCGGATAAAGGCCTCTACCTGACCAATCATCATTGCGGCCTGTCATACCTTCAGCGGCAAAGTACGCTGGAGAATAATTACCTGGAGAATGGCTATTGGGCAACCAACCAAGAAGAAGAACTCTCCAATGAGGGCCTGACTGCGACCTTCCTGGTTCGCATGGAATCGGTTACAGATCAAATTCTGGCGGGAGTCACCCGTGAAACGACCGAACAAGAGCGGGCGGCTTTGGTAGCCAAGCGTTCGCTGGAAATTCAGCAAGCCAACGCTGGGGAATATCAAGCTCGGGTAGTCTCTTTTTTTCAAGGAAACGAATACTACCTTCTGCTGACCCAAACCTACCGGGACGTCCGCTTGGTAGCTGCTCCCCCCAAAGCCATTGGCAAGTTTGGCGGGGAAATCGACAACTGGGTTTGGCCTCGCCACAACGCAGACTTCATGCTATTCCGAATTTACACCGGACCGGATGGCAAGCCTGCTCCTTATGCAGAAGAGAATGTGCCCCTGAAGCCCAAGCATTTTTTACCGGTTTCTCTGGAAGGCGTGAAAGAAGGAGACTTCACCATGGTGATGGGCTTTCCCGGAACCACGGAAGAGAATCTGCCTTCTTCTGGTTTGGCCATCACTCAGGAGTTGCGGGATCCCTTACGAGTGAATTTACGGGCGGCTCGTTTGGACATCATCGAGGAAGTGATGGAGCGAGAACCGGAGACCCGATTGACCTTTGCAAGCAAGAAATCCGGGGTGGCCAATGCCTACAAAAAATGGCGGGGGCGGATTCTGGGCCTTCGAAAAAATGATGCCATTCAAATCAAAGAAGCCCGAGAGGAAGAATTTCAGGCCCGGGTAAATGCCTCGCCCGAATGGAAAGCTGCCTATGGCGATTTGTTATCCACGTTCAATGACTTATACCAGGAGACCGGCCCTGCACGCTTGGTGACCGATTATTTCATTGAAGGGGGCTATACCCTTGAGTTTGTGCGTTTTGCTGCGGGGATGTCCAACCTGTTCCAGGACTATCCTGAAGGGGAAGGAGCAGAGCAGGAAAAGATCATCGCGGAAGCCAAAGATCGAACCGAGCGATTTTTTGCCAACTACCGGGCAGACATGGATCAGGCCCTGTTGCAGGCGGTGGT
>JBCCCJ010001491.1:0-1581 GCA_039033615.1 Bacteroidota bacterium | reverse complement strand
GTTCTTGAAAGCCAGCAAGCCCCTGAATTTTTGTTGACCCAAGCGGAACTGGAAGCTCACATTCGCTTTTTAGCGGCTGATGAACTCATGGGCCGCCGGACCGGGAGTGAAGGAAACAATTTGGCCGCCAGGTATTTGGCCACCCAGATGGAAAGTTGGGGGGTGCAACAAGTGCCCGGAGCAGAGGGCTATTACCAACCCGTTCGTTTCTTGGAGACCGTCCCAGCAGCCTCCGCTGAGATCGTTCTCAACAAGCAAACTTATCAATTGAAGGACGATTTTTTGATGTTGCGGGGGGATGCGATCACCCTCAAGAAAGCCAAGGCCGTATTTGTGGGATATGGGACTGAGGAGGATTTGGCTGGCAAAGACCTGATGGGAAAAGTCGTGATCGCCCTGTCTGGTGGGCCGGGGATCACTTCCGGCAGAGACATGATGGATGCTTCTGGTTCCAAGCAGGAGCGAGTCAAAGCCGCAGGCGCCGTCGCTCTGATCGAATTGTACAATGGCCCGATTCCCTGGCGATATTTGGTGGGGTTCTTGGGACGAAAGCAACTCAACTTGGCGGCGGATGATGCCAAGATTGAAGGGAGCCTGCCTCATTTTTATCTCAATGACAAGAAACCTTCCATTTCTGAAGCTTTTGCCAAGGGAAAAGAGGGGAAGATTTCTCTCCGCGCAAGTGGCGTCAAAGCCGAATTCTTGCCTTCTCAAAACGTCATCGGCTGGATCGAAGGCAGCGACCCGGAATTGAAAAAGGAATATGTGATCATCACGGCGCACTATGACCATGTCGGTACGGGCGAAGATGGTGGACAAAAATTCACCCCAGAAGACAGCATTTTCAATGGGGCTCGCGACAATGCCATTGGGGTGACTTCGCTCCTTGCCGCGGCCAAATGTCTGTCCATCCAACGACCCAAGCGATCGGTGGTCTTATTGGCAGTTACGGGAGAAGAGCTTGGGTTATTGGGCAGCCGCTACTACGTCAACCATCCCTTGATCCCGCTAGAAAAAACCGTTTTTAACCTCAATACCGACGGGGGCGGCTACACCAATACTTCTGCAGTCGGCATCATGGGCTACCATCGGGTAGGAGCACAGGCCGAATTTGATTCCTCCGCCACGGCCTTTGGCTTCACGGTCATTGCCGATCCTGCCCCAGAGCAAAACCTCTTCGACCGCTCTGACAACGTCTCTTTTGCCGCCAAAGGCATCCCCGCGCCTTCTTACGGACTCGGCTTTGACGACTTCGACGCCGAAATCATGAAGTACTATCATCAGGTAGCCGACGAAGCAGATAACCTTGATTTTGCTTATCTCCACCGTGCCATTCAAGCATTTGCGCATTGCGCCCGCTTGGTAGCCGATAAAGCCGAGCGACCCTTCTGGAAGGAAGGAGACAAATACGAGGAAGTAGGCAAAGAATTGTATGGATTGCCGTAGGGGTTTTGTCCTTTGACCAATCTCAAGTAATTTCAGAGATGAAAGAATCTTTCGTTCATACAATCAATCATCAACTCAAACCCACAATAGATGCAAAACTCGGCCTTACGGTCCTAGATTTATTCGCACAGGGCG
>JBCCCJ010001490.1:0-1582 GCA_039033615.1 Bacteroidota bacterium | reverse complement strand
GGCTGTGTCGATGTTTGGGTTGGTCCTCCTGCAATACCCGAATCACTTCTTTGCTGTAATAAGAACTCCCCGCATGCACTCGGTCAATGGCTTTGACCAATTCGTCCTTACCCGCATTTTTGAGGACATAGCCTTCCGCTTCGGCATCAAAAATTTGCTCTATCACGCTGTAGTCATCGTACATGGAGAGAACCAATACTTTTTGTTCGGGGCGGAAAGCTTTGATCTTCTGGGTCAGGGCAATGCCATCCATCTCCGGCATCTGGATATCGGTGATCAAGACATCTACCGTCAATTCCTGAAGACGGGACCAAGCGGCGGCTCCATTCTGCGCTTTTCCCACAACCTCTAGGGCAGGTACCTGTTCGAGTATCCCAGAGAGGCCATCCAAAAAGATCGCGTGATCATCAGCCAGAAACAAAGAGATGGAGGTATTCATTTTGATTATCAACTGATTAGCAAGATACAACAATTGCTTAGTTTGCCATTGGCCGTTTCCTTCATGATTGAAGGAGTCTCTATTTTATTTCCCCAGGTATTTCTCAAAATCCTTGTATTAGTTGTAGTTGCCTATTTGCTACGTCGCCTTCAGCGGGACCTCCTTTTTTGTCAGCAAAAAAGGAGGCAAAAAACCGCCAAAGTCCCATGCAACGCTCTCTGCCGCCCCAGCACCTCGGACTTTGTGGCCAACCCGCCGTTGTGGTAAAGCTGCGCTCTGAAAACACATGCTTACTCCACAACATCAAGCAAACTATGTGTCCTGTTGCCACCTGGGCAAAGTCAAACATGAGCCTACTACTTCCAACGAATCAGCGCTTGGCTTCCCACAATTCTGAATAGACTGGATAATTGCCCTCTTGCTCAGATAGTTCGGAAAATGCCTGACGAATACCTGACACCAGAGCATGGCCTTTGATCATCTCAAAGAGTTTGTCAGCTTCTCGACCGATGACATATTCCTCATCTACGTTGAAGGTAATTCCCTCGGTTTGCCCCACCATCCCTCCGTACTCAGCAGCGGTTTTGTAACTCACCACAGGCGCATAGGCTTTGAGGTGAACGGTCGGGTCGAGGCTCTGGTTTTTGGCATTCATCTTCAGTTCGATGGTGATCGCCAGCAACATATCTACCCCCAATTCTTCCGTCAGGCGGTTTTGGACCAAATCACCCGGGAAAGTGATGCTGAGGTCTTTCATGAAGTCCGATTGGTTGGTTTGGAGAATGCGACGACTGCCATGCGCCCCTACTTCGACAAAGGTACTATTGTTGTCATTTTTGACCTGCTTGGCTTCCCGATATGCCTTGGCTGAGGTTACCTCATTCATCGGCAAAAACTCCCACCTAAAGGCCTGGCTCAATTCGCGCTCCAATTCCGTTTGAATCTGATCCGCGAGTCCCAGCCATGCTTCTCTGTTGTTGAATACTGGAGGTAAGACGGAGACGATGGTTCTGCTACCGGAAAGGATGTTTCCATCTTCAAAGACCGAAGCGGTGACCATCGCCCGCAGCGCTCGATCATAGGAACTCCTCCTGCATGGCTGACTTTCTGACATTTGGCGAAATCATGCTGCGGCTCAAAACG
>JBCCCJ010001489.1:0-1583 GCA_039033615.1 Bacteroidota bacterium | reverse complement strand
CCAATTCGCGTCGGATGTTTTGGAGGGAGACCAACGAAAAGGAGGCATCTTGCAATTTGAACTCAGTAGCTCGGACGGAAAGTTGCATCAGTTCGTCTTCGACCAGCAAGCGAACCAAGGCTTCTTCCCCGGAGGGCAGGGTTTTGATGGTTTCGTACAGTTCCTCACTGATGCGAGCCAGTCCTTTCAGTTTTGGCAGATATGGCTGTCGCAACATGCGTTGAAGGGCCTGGTTCATCAAGACAATTTCTTCATCGGGAGAAAAACACAACAATCCTACCTCCACATGCTCTACCAGCGTTTGCAGATACAGATATTGCATTTCTTTCTCGGTGCGAATCTGCTGGAAATCCGAGCGGATCTGCTCAATTTCTTCATACAGAGATTTGAAGGCTCCGCTTTGGATTCTTCGCTGGTAACTGGTCGAATAATCGTCCACCCGAATGCCTTCCAAAAAGGCCGTTACATCCCGATTGCTTTGATTCAAGAAATGGAATAATTCTGCAATCAGGCCCAGCAAGGCCAATCCCACAATCAAACTGATGGCATAGAGGGAGGTATACACCAGAAGCAAGACCACACAGACTGTCAAGGCAATCATGGCAGCCAGCCGTAGCAATAGTTGAAGGGGATAGGAAAGGGGGTTCATATGAAGCGGTTGCGTAATAGAGACTTACCGCCAGCGGCGCCGGCTCCGCCAATTGCTGGGGAGGCTTTCATTTTTGGCTCGATCAACTGCCGTGATGAGGTAATTGTATTTCTTGAGCCAGCGACAGTCTTTCCGATCTTGGAAAGACTCCAACGGCCCCCAAACGATGGCATGAAGATGGGCAGGTTTGGCGGTGGGCAGTTCCTTTCCTTGGGTTCGATATACCACGTAGTACGCGTGATCGGCTTCCTCGGTCTTATCCCAGGTCAGTTGAAGTCCTTTCTTGATGGCATCCGTATCTAGGTTCAAAGGGGCGGCCGGCGGTTCTTCATCTATCCAGGGGGCTGCGGGTGGCAAAACCGGATCGCGGTAATAATGCTGGACCAAGGAGTCGCTCATCCCCAAGGGATTGGTTTCAAACCATTTGGCACTGAAATAGGCACTGCCGTGTACTCGATCGGATTCCCGCAACAATTGAATCTGCCGGGGGATTTCACTGGGCTGGGACCAATTCTGGTCATGATTGTTCGCCACTTTGTAAGCAGCCTGTCCCACATAGACGTGTCGGCCATAGGCGTTGTCTTCCCACCAACTTAGCAGTTTTTCAAAAGAAGCCGGAGGGTAGCCGATGCTAAAATAAATCTGGGGAGCCACGTAATCCAACCAGCCATTTTTCAACCAAAGTCGAACGTCTGCATACAAATCGTCATAGCTGGTTTGGCCTGCCCGAGAGTCAGAACCTTCGGGATCTACGGATTGATTTCTCCACACCCCAAACGGACTGACCCCAAATGGCAAATAGGGATTTACCGCACGGAGATCCTCATGCAATCCTCGAATGAACTCATTGACGTTGTTTCTTCGCCAGTCTTCTACGCTGGCAAAGCCTACCCCATATTCCGCATAACTCAAGGTATCCGGAAAGGCCAGGGTG
>JBCCCJ010001488.1:0-1587 GCA_039033615.1 Bacteroidota bacterium | reverse complement strand
CGGCTTTGTTTAAGGTAGGGGGAAAGTTGGGGCCTTTTTCCTTGGCGCTAATCATCATGGTTTGGCTATCTACGGCTACCCCCCAGCCAAAGAAATCCTGGGGTTCTCCTTCTGAATCACGAAAGGCTTGTTGGTAGCGCCATGTACCCGATGAATCCCGTTGGAAAAGATGCGCTTCTCCGTTATTATTAACTGCCCTTGCCCCCCCCTGCGAGTAACCAATCTCCCTCGAAAGTCAGAGCACTAGGAACCGTTCCTAACCAAATAGAATGCTTCAATTCTGAGTCAATTGGGTGAAGGGTCGTATCCAGTTCAAAGTATCCGTTGGGGTTCTGATGCCAGATCGTGAGATCTCCTACCCCAAAAAAGAACGTGCCTGAACTATCTTGAACTCTTCTGACTGGACGAGCGATGACCAATTCATCTCCTTGTATGGCCATGGATCGCCCCATCTGATCAGCTGGATAATCCCTAGCTGGCCCCACTAACTTCTGGAGGAGTGGCCAACTGCCATCTGCTTGCTGTTGATAGACATAGGCTGCGCCAGTATTAATCAATGTATTGGTATTCAGGGAGTCTTCATCTTCTTGGGGGGCTCCTACTACAGCGGTATTTCCCTGAATGGCGACCTCAAACCCATACCAATCTTGCAGGGCGGTATCTGGTTCGGAGAGACTGGCGATTTCCGTCCAAAGACCATCTGGATTCAACTGGAAAATATAGGCACCACCTGCCTGAATGATGGCATCTCCACCTGGACCGCTGGGGTCTTTGCCGTAGGCGCCAATGATGGCCAGAGAGTCATGTACGTCTATGGAGGCACCGAAGAAATCGTGAGGCTGTCGATCAGAAGCCACCAATTTCTGAACGAAAGACCAATTCCCACTGCTATCTGGTTCAAAAACATAAACCGAACCCGCTCGGTCCATCATCGAGTCTCCTGGCAGGCCGAGATTGCTATATAGGGCTCCGATCAGCAATTGCTCGCTGGTCAGGTGAATCGCGCTTCCAAACCAACTCCCCTCGCTTCGATCCGGTGACACCAATTTCTGTTTCTCCGTCCAGCCATTGACTCCCTTTTCAAACACATACACCGCTCCGGCCGAGGGAAGTAAATTGGCTCCGTTTTCGTCTAGATAGTGTCGCTCGGCAGCAATGGCGGCGATATTTCCTGACAATTCAATGGCACTCCCAAAGGCAATCCCTCCCGTCCAATCGGCAGGAATGGGCATCTCGGTATTGCCCCAGAAGGTTTGGGCGGAAAGCTGACCTAGAGAAAGGAGCAGGGAACAAAAGAACAATCGGATCCTACCACTGGGCATTTCCCGTATTCCCTTGTGCTTGCGATTTCCAAACTGGGTATCGCCTGCCGCGGGCCTCCCTTTTTGAGCGGCCAAAAAGGGAGCAAAAAGCCGCCGAAGTCCCAGCCCAACCCCACTTCCCGCCCCAAACCTCGGACTTCGTGGCCTACCCGCTGTGGTGGTGAATGCGCTGCATCGAAGGGCCGATTCGGACTTTTGTCCAGTGGTATGCAATCGGATCATGGTTGTAAGATGTGTTTGAAAGAAAAGGATTGGTTCTGGGTCG
>JBCCCJ010001487.1:0-1594 GCA_039033615.1 Bacteroidota bacterium | reverse complement strand
GTGAAGGATGTTCTTTTAAAATTTTCTGCCTGATAAATATTGCTCCTCTGCAATGACTGATGGGGCTTGAATTCTATCGCCTGGACGATTTCACAATTTGATACCACCATCGAAAAACTGGTGCTGCTGACCTCGCTCATGCCCATCATCGCGGGGGTATCCGGCAATGGCGCTACCCAGACCTTGGCGGTAACCATCCGCCGGATTTCTACCGACGGCATCCCCGCCCGCAAGGCCTTTCGGGTGGTCCTGAAAGAGCTCAGTGTAGGCGCAGTCAATGGCTTGATGCTCGGCGCGGTGGTGTCTTTGGCCGTGGCATTTCTTAACCCCAACCCCAATCCTCAGTTTGTCGCCATGATGGGAACCGTGGTCTTTCTTTCCATGTTTGGCAACCTGATGTTGGCAGGTTTGGCAGGTTCCTTTATTCCCATCACCCTGGAACGCATCAACGTCGATCCGGCGGTAGCCTCCTCCATCCTCATTACTGCTTTCACGGACATCATCGGGTATTTGTTGCTGTTTGGGTTGGCTACTCGGATTTTGTTGCCGTTGGTCAGTACCGTGGGAGAAGCGGGCAGCAATTTCATCAGTCCTCTGCTTTGATATGTGGAAGGGAGATGCTAAACTGAGGAGAAATGATCGCCCCTTATGGATGCTTCGGCTTTTCCCCCTGCTTTTCGAACCTTGGAACCAGAGCTTCAGACAGCACTATTGGAGTTGGCTCCGATCGTCGAAGTTCCGGCAGAAACCGAACTCTTACGGGAAGGGCAGTACGTTTCCGGCGTTCCCTTGGTGTTGGACGGGCTGGTCAAGGTCTTTACCCAACAGGAAAATCGGGAATTTCTCCTCTATTACATCCAACCTTCCCAAAGTTGCATCATGTCCTTCGCCGCCAGCATGAAAGGAGAAGCCAGCCGAATTTTTGCAGTCGCAGAAGCCCCCACTCGCTTGATGATGCTACCCATCGAGCATCTTGCTGGTTGGCTTCGGTCTTCTTCCCGCTTCAGCCAATTTTTCTTTGATCAATATCACCAGCGATATGACTTATTGCTGGATGTGCTGCATCAGGTGCTGTTTTTGAAATTGGATCAGCGGTTGTGGGAATATTTGCAGGAGCAAGGACGAATCAAGGGGACCAATTCTTTCCAACTTGGGCACAAAGAAATCGCCGCAGATTTGGGAACCGCCAGAGAAGTGATCTCTCGGTTGTTGAAGAAATTGGAGCAGGAAGGGAAACTCCAGCAATCCGGTGGAACCATAAAAATTTTGGGTTGACGTGACAAAAGTCACAGCATGGGGGCAGTAGCTCGCCTACATTTGTTTCCATACCAATCAGTTATGGCAAACAAAGCGCTCAAATTCGTACTGGCTTGCCTCAGTTGCCTGGCGATCATCGCCCTGATCAGCTGGCTGATTTACGCTGTTTCACCTTAGTGAGACTTGAAAAATAACTTCCTCTTTTCGCGTAGATATTTCTTTCCAGATCAAGGAAGAAAAACCGAGTTTGGCGGGTCGAAGATCCCGACTCTCGGGTCCAAATGAGGTTTTTTTGACGAAGAGATGGGAAGAAAGAACGAGTGAAAAGGTCCAAGTT
>JBCCCJ010001486.1:0-1607 GCA_039033615.1 Bacteroidota bacterium | reverse complement strand
GTTGGGGATATGCAGTCTCTAAGCTGTTTGATGAGCATCTCGCGCTGGCGTACATGGAAGACCATGGCTTCCCGGTCGTGTTGATGCGCTTCTTCGGTTCGTATGGTCCACATCAGCACTTGTCTTGGTGGGGCGGTCCTCAGTCCGTATTCATCGAGAAAATCCTCAAAGATGAAGTGATTCCGATTCACGGAGACGGTTCTCAGACCCGTACCTTCACCTATGTGGATGACACCGTAGCGGGCATCTATGCTTGCACCATGATGGACGAGGCCAACGGCGAGATTTTCAACATTGGTGCCAACAAAGAGATCACCATTTTGGGATTGGCTCAACTGCTGAAGAAAATCTCTGGTACGCCAGGAGAGTTGAAAGTGGAGTTCATCCCTTACAATGAAATCTCTCAGGGCCGCAAGTATCAAGACGTGATGCGCCGGGTACCGAACACCGCCAAGTTGTCCCGCATGTTGGGGGTAACGTCTCAGGTGGATTTGGAAGAAGGCATGCGTCGTGCTTTCGAATGGCAGAAAAAAGTCATGGAAAAGGACCTGATGCTATGAAAATAGGAATCATTGGAGGTGGCTTTATGGGGTTGGCGCTAGCTGAAAAGCTGGCTGCCCCAGGCCGCTCAATCACCGTACTCGAGCGCGGCACTCAATTAGGAGGGCTAGCGACTTACCATGACTTTGGCGGATATTTCTGGGATCGGTTTTACCACGTCATCCTGCCTTCTGATGCAGCCCTGATTGGCTTCATCGAAGACATTGGCTTGGGGAAAGACCTCCGTTGGGAGCAAACCTACACCGGATACTACGTCAACGAGAAATTCTACTCCATCAGCAACTCCAAGGAGTTTCTGTTGTTCCCTCCCCTCGGACTGATCAGCAAGTTTCGACTGGCGCTGACCATTTTGATGGGTTCCCGGATCGACGATTGGAAGAAGATGGAGAATATGACGGTCGAAGAATGGCTGGTGAAGATTGGCGGGCGTAAGACCTTTGAGAAATTCTGGAAGCCGCTTTTGTTGGCCAAATTGGGCGAAAACTACAAGCGAGTTTCTTCCGTCTTCATCTGGACTTACATCAAGCGCCTCTTCGAAGCTCGGGATTCTTCCGCTCAAAAAGAGCACATGGGCTATCTCTCTGGCGGATACAAACGTCTGTTTGACCAACTGGAAGACCGAATCAATGGTAGAGGGGACCGGGTATTGGCCGGAACTACCGTAGAATCCATTCAGCCTGCGGCAGACGGCGGCTTGCATGTCTTCGCCAATGGAGAAATGGAGCATTTTGACAAGGTGATCTTCACCAGTCCAGTCAATGTGCTGCAAAAGGTAGCGGCGCCAGAGATGGTCGAAGTTCGCGGCAACAGCCAGGATGTAGAATACCTCGGAGTAATTTGTATGGTCATGGCGACCAAACGAGAGTTCAACCCCTACTATGTACTCAACATCGCGGATGAGCGAGTGCCGTTTACTGGTGTGATCGGGATGAACACCTTGGTAGATACCAAAGAAACCGGAGGAGAGCATCTGACCTACTTCCCCAAGTATGTCTATGATGAAAAAACAACAAAGATTAGTGGCGAGGGCAGGATTCGAACCTGCG
>JBCCCJ010001485.1:0-1608 GCA_039033615.1 Bacteroidota bacterium | reverse complement strand
GGTGCCCTGGTGGATGGGCAAACTACGGGGCCATTCCAAGGTTGCCGCCGGGCGCTTAGACGACTGCTACTTTTCTAATCAGTTGTGGATATGAAAGCTTCCTTATTTACCTACGTCCGTCTTTTGAGCGCCCTCTGCTTGGTCAGTGTGCTTGGGGCCTGCGACATCATCGAATCTCCCTATTTCGATCCCGAGTATATCGCTCAGTTGCCAGCGGACGAACAATGTCTGTTCGAAGCGAACAAAACGGTCGCCTTTCCAGAAGGCCAACCCATCGTCAAAAAGGTCCTGGTCGAAGAAATGACTGGTCATAAGTGTGGAAACTGTCCGGAAGCAACCGAGGTGGCCTATCAATTGTACTCCGAAACCTTTCAAGATCAGGCGGTCTTTTTGGGAATTCACGCCGGACCCTTGGCGCGATTCACCGCTGCCGCCTCCAAATACTTCACCAACTTCACGACTTCTGAAGGAGATGAAGTCTACACCACGTTGAATCCTGGCGGGGTGGTTCCTTTTGTGATGATTGATCGCTCCATCAAAAATAGTAGCTCTGGTTCTTGGCCTACTGCAATGGCGGAGCGCGTGAAAGAAGCTCCTGTTGCGGGCATTCGCGTGTTCAACTGCTATACGCTTGATAGCTTGAGTGCTGGGACTGTGATCGACGTGAAATTTTTGGAGGATGCCAGTGCCGCTGCTCATATCGCCGTTTGGTTGGTGGAAGATGACGTGATCGACTGGCAAAAAGATTACCGCGCACCAGGGGGCAAAGTAGATTTGGAAGACTATTCTCACCATCAGGTTCTTCGTAAGGCGATCAACGGTGCCTGGGGAGAACCCATCAATGCAGATGGGGTTTCTGCCGGAGATACCTACCAATTCAACTATACCGTGGAACTAGAGGAGGGATTTGATCCCGCACACTGCAAGGTGATTGCCTTTATTTATGACCGGGATACGGAAGAAGTGGGTCAAGTGGAGCAACAATCCCTTTTGTAAGCGGTATGGCCGAACACAACGAGCTCGGGAAACGAGGAGAGGAGTTGGCGGCTTCCTTTTTGGAAGCCAAGGGCTTGCAAATCCTGGATCGAAATTACCGCTTTGAACGGGCAGAGATCGACATCGCTGCCTTGAGTCTAGACCCGCCGGAGCTTATTTTTGTGGAGGTGAAAACCCGCAGCAGTGGGCAATGGGGTCACCCGGAAATGGCAGTTACCGAGAAAAAACAACAATTGATCTTCCAAGCAGCGGACAGCTATCTGTATGAAAAGCAGATGTCTACGGTTCCGGTTCGCTTTGATATCATCGCCATCACCTACGAACAAACCGACCATCCGATGATTCACCACATCGAGGACGCGTTTCGGATGTTTGGGTAAGGCAAGGCGGTACCTGTCCCTCAAAGTGTGCATCGGGAAGTCCACCCTTCGTTACTGAATCTAACGAGAATGGACTGACTGAGCAACGGGAGAAACCGCTTCTACGTAACAAGTGAAAGGAAAACTGGTTAGCATATCAACGCAACTTCCTGGGAATTCCATTGCCTTTACCTTACCAGTTCGAAATCATTTTTGCATGAAAACCAATCGTTTGATGTCATTGGCCTTTGGC
>JBCCCJ010001484.1:0-1614 GCA_039033615.1 Bacteroidota bacterium | reverse complement strand
GCAACCTCTTTTCGCCTTTATTGTTTTTCATGAATTGCTTTCAACCATATCGTTCTCCTGCACCGTTCACCCTATCCAAGTGGATGTGGCAAGCTGCGTTTGATACGAAGGAATGAGAGTCTTTTCCCCGGGGAAAGGCTCTTTTGGTTAATCAGAGAGAGGCAAACATCAGGCTGTTATCATGAACCGTTACTCGAAAAGACTTACGCAGGACGAAACCCAACCCGCAGCTCAGGCAATGTTGTACGGCTTGGGCTTGACTGAGGAGGATTTGAACAAGGCCCAAGTTGGAATTGTCAGCACTGGATATGAGGGGAATACCTGCAATATGCACCTGAATGATCTCGCGAAAGAGGTCAAGAAAGGAACCACCGAAGCAGATCTATTGGGCTTGATTTTTCACACCATCGGGGTGAGCGACGGGATGGCGATGGGGACAGAAGGCATGCGCTATTCCTTGCCTTCCCGAGATTTGATTGCTGATTCCATTGAAACGGTGGTGAATGCCCAGTGGTATGATGGGGTCATTCCGGTAGTCGGCTGTGATAAAAACATGCCTGGGGCCATGATTGCACTTGGCCGGCTGAATCGACCTGCCATTCTGGTATATGGGGGGTCCATCGCTTCAGGCAAATACAAGGACCGGACTCTCAACATCGTCTCGGCGTTTGAAGCCTTAGGCGAAAAAGTAGCCGGAGAGATCACACCAGAAGATTTCAAAGGCATCATCCAACAGGCTTGTCCCGGCCAAGGGGCTTGTGGGGGCATGTACACGGCCAATACGATGTCCACCGCGATTGAAGCGATGGGCATGAGTTTGCCATATAGTTCTTCCAATCCTGCCGCAAGTCCAGAAAAACAAGCGGAATGTATCGCTGCGGGGAAAGCTATCCGTCAATTGCTGGCGGACAACCTCCGACCAAGAGACATCATGACCGCGCAAGCCTTTGAGAATGCCATGACCATGATTATGGTACTAGGGGGTTCTACCAATGCGGTTTTGCATCTTCTCGCGATGGCCAAAGCCGCTGGCCTTTCGCTCAACCTGCACGACTTTCAGCGCATCAGCGACAAAACCCCTTATCTAGGGGATCTGAAACCCAGTGGGAAATATTTGATGGAAGATGTTCACCACTACGGCGGCACACCAGCCATCATGAAATTCATGCTGGAAGCGGGCTACCTCCATGGAGATTGCCTCACCGTAACTGGCAAAACCTTGGCGGAGAACCTAGCAGAGGTGCCAGATTTGGCGGAAGATCAACCCATCATCCAACCGCTTTCGGCTCCCATCAAAGCCACTGGCCACCTCCAAATCCTGTTTGGGAACCTGGCCGAAGATGGAGCGGTAGCCAAGATTACGGGAAAAGAAGGGGAACGATTTGAGGGCAAAGCCAAGGTATTTGACAGTGAATTCGAAGCCAACGATGCCATCGTAGCGGGGAAAGTGAAGGCAGGAGATGTAGTGGTCATTCGCTACGAAGGCCCCAAAGGGGGACCTGGCATGCCCGAAATGCTGAAACCTACCGGAGCAATCATGGGGGCAGGCCTGGGAAATGAAGTGGCCCTCATCACGGATGGACGCTTTTCTGGAGGTACTCATGGTTTTGTGGT
>JBCCCJ010001483.1:0-1616 GCA_039033615.1 Bacteroidota bacterium | reverse complement strand
AATCTGCGGTAGGAAGAGGCTATTTGCGGTCCAAAGGACCTGCTCGATGTTCCCGATCACGACAACTCACGCACTCCTTGCCAGTTCTCCGGGCCTGGGGGAAGCAATACGGGATTGCTGAGCTTTCGGCCTAAGCCTTTCCACTTCACTTCCATCCAGTCTCCATCTTGCAAGCTGATTCCAGCCCCGAAACTGAAGGCATCTGCCCCAAAGAAGTGAATGTGCACCTGACCAGGAATCCGATGATGGGCATATTTGAAATGGTGGTGTTCCAAATTTGCCAGACTATGGGCCATGTGGGATTCTCCACTTTGAATGGGCTGCTCCCAAACTGTGCTACCCGCTCGATTGATCTGCACCGTCCCGGAAACGGCTGTCAAATCGGCGCCAATGGTCAATTCTGGACCAATCGCAGCCATCCGCAATTTGGAAGGGGCCAAATAGAGGTAATTCTGTTTTTCCAGCACATGATCCGAAAACTCATTGGCGGGGCATACCCCTACCCGCCACGGCTGTCTGGTTTCATCAATCAAATAAGCGCCTGCGATTTCGGCTTCCTCTCCCCCATCATGGGCATAATCCGGCACTTCCAGCGCCTTTCGATGCCCTCGCAGCAGATGTCCCGTCCCCTTGAAAAACCATTCGGGTTGCGCCCCCACCTGCCCTGCCGCCGGTTTTCCTCCTTGCTCCCCGAGTTGATACATTCGCATCGAATCCGTCATGGAATCTGATTGCGCAGCCTCATGCATGGCTTGGCGATTCTTCGCACTACTCAGGTGAGTGAGGCCCGTCCCACTCAGCAGGCAGCGCTCTGGATAGTCAGGATGATCAAATGCTGGCAATAATTGCCAATCGGCCTGGCCTGCATGAATGGAGTCATAGCTCAGGCTTTCTGAACTGAGGGAATCCTGAACCAGCTTGCCTACAGTAACCCCTTCGTGAATCGCTGTCCAAGCTAGCTGGTAGAGGGATTCAAAAGCATGTAACAAGGTCAGTTCAGGCTCTGAAACCAGCGCGATGCGGCGGCCATGAACGGGGTGAAACAATTGGGTCAAGCGAGTCATGGGCGAAAGATAAGGGAGCGAGGGAGACTTTTCTGTCTTGGAACGGCAAACCGTCCATCGAGTTCCCATGATACGTTTTTCCCTGATGTTCTCTTCTCTCCCTCAACCAAAGGATGTACGTCAAATGTAACGAAAAGAGAACCTCCCAGTAGGTGGCCGTCGCGATGCGCCTGCTTTTTTTTAGGAGGGCAGCGGTTTCTACCGAACTGCGAATCGCTATCGCGCTTCGGTCGTTTTGATGCATGAGATTTCCAGAAACATGCAGCCCGGAGGGATGCCCATCTTGGAAACAAATCGAAGAGAGAAGATTTGTGAGCAGGCGCCTCGTGCGGTAAGAACGAAGTTTCCATCCATCAAACTTGCCCTCTTTCCGCCTTGCTTCGCCAGAAAAGGCTCACCTATGTTCATAGGCTCGACTTTTCTTCCTGGCCAGCCCAAAAAATGGCTGCGTTTTATTTGGTCAGTTACTTAGTGATACTCAAAAAATAACTTGGACCTTTTCACTCGTTCTTTCTTCCCATCTCTTCGTCAAGGCTCATCTTTGGGTCCCTT
>JBCCCJ010001482.1:0-1616 GCA_039033615.1 Bacteroidota bacterium | reverse complement strand
GCTAGTGGGTCGCATAGGGCTTCGACGGTTTTTTGCCTACTTTTTTGCCGACAAAAAAGTAGGTCCCGCTGAAGGCGACCTCATCTTTGGCCAACAGTATAAAAAACAGATCTGAGCGGCACGCCCACCTCCCAAAGAGGTACTACCTATCCAACAGAAGATACCGCTCTTGGATGACATTCAGGTGATGAATTTGGTGGGCTGTGATGGTGAACCCAATGGCGTAGAGCGGCATTTCGTATTCGAAAAAGGTGCAGGTAGTTCCCAGAATGTCTTCGTTGAAGGATCGGAATAACAGCAGGGTGGATTGACGTACGATGCGGAGTTCTTCGATCAATTGCTCGATGGACAATTCGTCGGCATTGGAATTGGTGCCCATGATTTCCTGGTCGTGGGCCACCGGGATGGTGCCTTCTCCCCGCGCAAAAATGACTGCTCGGAAACACCAGATCCGCTCCCAATCAATGAGGTGCTGCAGGATCTTGTGGAGGGTCCATTTGCCTTCGGCATAGGTTCTCAGCCCAATTCGCTTGAATTGGTCGATATCGAGTTCGTCGATTTGTTGCAGGCTGAGGCGGAAGGCCTCGGAGAGTTCCCGGCCTTCGTTGAGCTCATATACATATTCCAGGAAGCCTGGATTCTCTTTGGGTTGGGACATGGGGAGTGGTTTTGTTAGGTAGATGCATTCTCCTAGCCATTGCTCCAATTCTCTTTATGTTGAGGTTGGCAAAAAAGTAGGGCCCGCGGCAGGCGACGACCGGTTTGGACAAGCATCATCCAAAGATACTTCGAGAAATGTCTATTGGGGGCCTTTCCCTTAAAAGAGAAGTAAGTTCTTACGGATAAATCACCGTCGAGGAAGTCGTTTCCTGTAGCCTGATTTCCGTTACTTTCAAGCCGGAAGCGGAGATGTGATCAAACAAATATTTTGCGAGGTTTTCCGCACTGGTAGGACGGGCAAACATCACCCGCTTGGAGTTTAGGAGATCTACGGCTTGTAGCAAGAGGGTGTCCTGCTCGTGCACCAGGGTGCTATGATCCAGGGTCTTGATGATGGGATCTATGACGTCATCAATGGATTCAAACAACATACTGACCCCACTCTCATCGGTGCTGGTGAACTTCAGCCGCACAAATACATAATAGGTATGCCCATGGAGGTTTTGACACTTACCCTCCACATATTCATTCCTATGGGCTGCATAAAAGTGATATTTCTTTTCGATTTCCATGTTACTCAACCATTCTTTTTCCCTAGCGATCCCCTCTCTCGTTCTGAACCTACCTGTTTCAGTGGCTGCCCACCCCGCTCAATCCAGGGATCCCCGACTGTTGCGTGCGTAAGTTACGGAAAAGGGAGAAAAGCAGGAGGGAGATTGCAGGGACTCAAACATCACGTTGGGCAAGGCTTCCTGAGTCTGCTGGGGAGAATGGTCTTAACGGGAATTACATGCTTCTTTCACGCATAACTCCTTAGGGAGACTTGAAAAATAACTTCCTCTTTTCGCGTAGATATTTCTTTCCAGATCAAGGAAGAAAAACCGAATTTGGCGGGCCAAATGAGGCTTTTTTTGACGATGAGATGGGAAGAAAGAACGAGTGAAAAGGTCCAAGTT
>JBCCCJ010001481.1:0-1619 GCA_039033615.1 Bacteroidota bacterium | reverse complement strand
GATTCGTTCCTGGGGAGAAACTGGATTGGGATAGAGTTCTAGCGTAGGAGGGGGAGCGGCTGTCTCTTCTTTTGCTTCCCGCAAGGTCAATCGCTGATCTGCTGCTACCTCCGTCCAGACATCCCTTTGACCACTCGGCCAAGCCACAATCAGGGAATCAATTTGCTCATACTCGCCCAGACCAAAGTGCAGCACCGGACTATTTTGGGACGCCCAACTGGATCCAGCCGTGATGAGATCGGTCTGCCATGCTTCCTCCGTTTTGAGAGATACCTTGGCTCCGATCGCCATGTGATTGCTTTTCTCTCCAATCAACTTTATTTCCACCCAATGATGGGCAAAACTGCTGTGGTTTTCCAGCAATTCGTTGGGTAAGGTATCCTGCATCGTAGCAATCAGGAGATCTACCCAGCCATTCTGATCGAAGTCGCCACTGGCCAAGCCAAAGGCGTTCCCTCTGCTGGCCAGGGGGGTATTCTCACTCACTTTTTCAAATTGGTTTCCGCCGAGGTTGCGGTACAAGACATTGGGATAATTGGGAAATAAGTCATTCGCGACCTTGCTATTCACCAGATAAATATCTTTCCAACCATCATTGTCCACATCGACGAAGGTGGTCCCCCACCCCATCCCAATGTCGTCCACTCCAGCGGTCAAACTAAGGTCTTCAAAGGTCCCATCGCCTCGGTTCACCAATAAGGTATTTTCGAAAAAATTGGTGATGTACAGATCTAACCAGCCATCCCGATTGATATCTGCCACATCAACGCCCATGCCGAAGCCTGCAAAGTCAGCTCCAGAAGCGGCAGACACATCTGTGAAGGTGAAGGCTCCTTCGTTTCGGAAGAGTAGATTGGGAAATTTGGCGTCATGGACCAGATAGAGGTCCAGATCCTGGTCATTGTCGTAATCAAACAGGATGCCCCCCATCGCAGCCAAGGTATCATTCGCCCCTGAGCTAGCGATCCGATCTTCAAAAGTCAAATCGCCCAAATTCCGATACAGGGTATTGGTGCTGTAGTGGCGGGCACAATACAGATCGAGCCAGCCATCATTGTCCAAGTCGCCAAACATGGCTGCCATGGTCGGTTCTACGTCGATGAGCATGCCTGCGGAAAGAGAAATGTCCCGAAACTGCTCTCCCCCTTCGTTGAGATATAGATAATCTCCTTCGGTTTCGGTCCCCAAATAGAGATCCGGCCAGCCATCGTTGTTGATGTCTCCCCAAAGCGCCAATCGGCTATCTCCCCGATGATCCAGTCCCAATGCTGGCGCGACATCCTCAAAGCCATTCCCAGCCAGATTTCTGAAGAGGCGATTTGGCCCCATTCGGCAGCTGACATAGACGTCTTCCCACCCATCTTGGTCAAAATCTCCCACCGCGATGCCGTGATTGGGACCGAACATGCCCACCCCGGTTTCCACGCCGACTTCTGTGAATTGAATTTGGGAAAAGCCCAATGCCCACATGAGAAGTAGTCCGCCCGTTGCCCAAATGTTTTTCCTTGCCATAGGTTAGCATTTTTTATGCTTCACTGATAATCAAGCCGTTCCCCTAAATTTATTCATTCTTCCCCAGCAAATTTTCACAAAACTAGACGACCTGAACGAGAAACTCG
>JBCCCJ010001480.1:0-1623 GCA_039033615.1 Bacteroidota bacterium | reverse complement strand
GCTCAACATGGCTGAATAGTGCAAAAGGCGAAGTATTTCGGCATTCCTGAATAATCGCCCATTCTGGCCAAGAATTCAATTATTTGCGGATTCGGAGTATTTCTAACCCGCTTTTGAGAGGCGAAAAATTTGGGGCTTGATTTTTTGCGCATTCCCGGATAGTTTTGAAATGTCTGGTACAAAAAACCCAATCGCCTCTCTTGCTTATCCTTTCGCTCTTAACCTTTCATCAACATGAACCACCAGCTAACCGCCCTTCGTAGGGGCCTGGTTTACGTGGCCCTGCTTCTTCTGGGAAATTGTTACTTATCCGGACAAACACCGAATGTTGCCCCACAGTACAGATCTTACGAACAGGCTCCGCGCCAGGAGGTATTTCTAGATGCCTTCGACGACAACCGAAACCAGTGGATCTTGAACGCCAATCGGTATCAAGGCCAAATCCAAGATGGTTCCTTGACCATTTCCTCTGAGAATCCCAAAGTGATGATCCAGTGGAAAGAAGTCCAGCTTCCTAAAAAGGGGGATTTTGAGATTTCCCTTCGCATCCGAAACGTTGCCGGAACGGAAAAATCCATGGCTGGCCTCAGCTTTGGCATTCACGAAAAAGGCAATCGCTTCGTCTTTTGGGAAAGTCCCAAAGGAGCCTTTCGCGTCAGTCGGGAAGAGGCTGGTAAACGCTATGACTTTCAACCTTGGCGACTCCACCAGTCAGTCAAAAACAGTCGCTACCTTCACCTGAACCTGCAACAGCGAGGCAAAGAGTGGCATTTTTTCCTCAATGGAGAATTGGTTGCCCAAATGCCAGCCCAGCCCCTGTATGGAAATGGCATCGGTATCGCTGTCAAAGGTCCCATGGTCGTCAAAGTCGATGAATTGCGGGTATCTACCCTCAAGCGTGGTTCCCAAATCAGAGACTTGACCGGTCCGAGCATTCGCATCAACAGTCCTGGCATTCGTCCTGGGAAGGTGTTTGTTTCCCAAGAAAACCATGTGCCGATCAGTGGAACGGTCACGGATCCTTCTGGGATCAAAGAACTTCGGCTAGGTGATCAGATTGTTAGCCTGGACAAAAAGGGTCGATTCGCCTTGGATCTTCCGTTGCAGGCGGGTCGGCAAGAAAAAGTATTGAAAGCCGTCGATCGGGTAGGTAACCGGAGTGTATTCCCCCTCAAGCTGGAATATCGCCCCGCCCTTCCCCCCAAACCAGTCATCGTTGCCGCCCCTGTCCGCCCGGAGCGACTTCA
The DNA here is from genome assembly GCA_039033615.1 of Bacteroidota bacterium. GTDB lineage: Bacteria > Bacteroidota > Bacteroidia > J057 > J057 > JBCCCJ01. The sequence goes on along the minus strand of JBCCCJ010001480.1, from coordinate 376 downwards.
GGCATACGCCCAGGAGCAACCGCTCGGAACTGGCAAAGACTATCTGGTTTTGATTGGCGTAGATCAGTATGACAATTGGAGTCCGCTCCACAATGCGGTCAAGGATTGTGAAGATGTGGCCCAGGTACTTTCTGAGCACTATCAGTTTTCTCCTCAATATACCATCCGGATTTACAATCAGCAGGCCAGCCGTAGAGGGATTCTGTCAGAGTTCGAACGCTTGCAGAAGCAATTGGCGCCAGAAGACAACCTGGTGATCTACTATGCCGGACATGGCTACTATGACGAGGAATCTGGCCTTGGATACTGGGTACCTACCGATGCGCAAAAGGGATTTGTGCCTGACTTTATCCCCAACAGCACCATCCACGATTAT
>JBCCCJ010001479.1:0-1635 GCA_039033615.1 Bacteroidota bacterium | reverse complement strand
AAGTTGACCGAACCAAAGAGATCTTTGAATTCTTCTGGAACCGTTTCTGTTACCAGGTCAGATTCGGATACGAGCCGCAGTAAATAGGATTCTATCAGGTCTGATAAACTACGCCCTGATTTTTTTGCATAGGCTTTGGCTTTCTCTATGACCGATTTCTCTATGGTTAGGGTTAGCTTTGTATTCATAATACGTGCTCTTTTTAGCAAGATACGTATAGCCATTGAATTTGTTGATGTGTTTCAGTAAAAGGGGGTACCTCAGATGTCCCATATCTCACTGATGAAGTTGGTACAAATGGGAGTCGCCATGCACCTGCTAGATACTCCTCCCTCTTCGGTTTTCTACCCCTCGTCTGACTCCGTATACTCAAAGGACTGTCACATGGAGCGGGTGGAAAGTGTCCTAAGTGATACTGAAAAAATAACTTGGACCTTTTCACTTGTTCTTTCTTCCCATCTCTTCGTCAAAAAAAGCCTCTCTTGGCCCGCCAACCGCTCGGTGTTGATTCCTTGATTCCCGCCAAGCCGGGATCTTCGACTGAAAAGAAATATCTACACGAAAAGAGGAAGTTATTTTTCAAGTCTCACTAAACAGGCGCCTTTTTTCTAAACCGTAACAACAAACCTCAGCGAATGCAAGCATATACCGTACCTGCTCAGACTCGAATTGGGCATGTCCACCTCAAGGTTTCGGACCTCCCCAAAGCACTGGATTTTTATCATGGACTCTTGGGATTTGAGATTGTCAGTACCTTTGGTGATCAGGCTGCCTTTGTTTCGGCAGGTGGCTATCATCACCATATTGGCCTCAACACCTGGCAAAGCAAAAACGGTTCTCCGCCGCCGCCCAATAGCACAGGCTTATTTCATACCGCGATTCTCTATCCTACGCGCCGGGATTTGGCTGTCGCATACAAGCGTCTGCTGGATGCCAAGTATCCCATTACGGGATTTGCGAATCATGGCGTTTCGGAGGCAATATATTTGGATGATCCCGATGGCAATGGGGTAGAACTCTGTTGGGACAAACCCCAGGACATCTGGCCCAAGGATGTAGATGGAAACCTAGAAATCTATACCAAACGCCTCGATTTATCTTCGCTTCTGGCGGAACTAAGGTAGGGCTGCCGACATCCTCGGGATGAAGGATGTCGGCAGTCAACATCAAAGAACCTTACATGGAGTGAGTCGAACATGGATGTGCCCCTTTGTTACCTGATCGAAATCCCCGCGATGATGCCGTAATCCGTGATTTCTAGGGTTGAGAAGGCGGTGGAATCGGGTAAGCCTGGCAGTTGTCGCCAATGGTTACCGTGATCTGCTGAATGGTAGATGCCGATCCATTGGGCGGAGAAGACATGTTGCCCAATATGCTTCACTTCATTGGTGTAAAAATTAGGGGGTCTGCTGATGCCGCTTTGGGCAGATTGCCAGGATTGGCCGTCATTGTTGGTTTTCAGCAGTTGCTGGCCGATGGTCATGGCATAGACGTAGGTGCCATCATTTCCGATGTCATGAAGGGCATCGCCTTCGTAGATAGAGGCCCATTCTGAGGGCTCACTTTGGCAAGCCAAGGCACCATGTTGCGTGGCAGCATACAGCTTCGCGTTCATCGAGGTAAACCCCAGAATTT
>JBCCCJ010001478.1:0-1637 GCA_039033615.1 Bacteroidota bacterium | reverse complement strand
CTCAGCACCTCAAGGGACTGATTGGGCAGTTTTTCAATGACTCGCCGGGGGAATTTGCTTCCTTCTTTGCGGAGAATGTGGATTTGAACGAAGCCGAATGGCAGCAATTGCGGGACCTGGCTGACCAACAATTGAACGACAAAGAGGAATGATTACCTACTTACTCAGATCGACCCTCTGCCTGGGAGCCTTGTGGCTGGTGTACCGAGGCTGGCTGGAGCGAGAATCCTGCCATCGCTTCAAGCGGGCCTATCTGCTTGCTTCTTTGATCCTGGGACTAATCCTGCCATTGATTTCGTTGGAAATCCCGGTTTTGGGGGCGGTGGAGACAGAAGCCTTGACTTCTCTCACGGAAGTCCCATGGATGATGTCGACGCCTTTGTTGGAAGATGCGGATGAACCCTTGTCAGAAAGCACGCTTTCCTGGTTCCATTTGGTCTGGGTCATCTATGGAGGGATCGTATTGCTTCAATTCCTGCGCAAGGGAAGAGTCTGGCTGGACCTGCATCGGCGGATTCAACAAGGAAGCCGAATTCCCTTTCGAGATGGGTATCTGGTGCTGTCGGCAGAAGAAGTTGCGCCGCATTCTTTTGGACGGAACGTGCTGGTTTCTGAACGAGCTTATCAGGCAGGAGAACTGGACCCTGCTTTGCTGGAACATGAATATGCGCACGTGCAGCAATACCACAGCCTGGACATCTTATTGCTACAATTGCTGTCTGTGTGTTGCTGGTGGCAGCCCATGCTGCGCCCATTTGCCAAAGCCATTCGGCTCAACCATGAATTTTTGGCGGATGAAGTGGCGGTGCAACAAGCCCCCTCCATCCACGCCTATCAACACCTGCTATTGAATCAACTTCGGCCTGGTCCGCCAGTTCCTACGCTGGCGAGTGCTTCGACCTTTTTTCTCACTCAACAACGTTTTACCATGATGCATCGAACGAATTCTCCCAAGAGAAACGCCTGGAAGTCAATTTCCGCCCTGCTTATTATGCTGGTGGTTGGTCTGATTGCCATGCCCTGGACCTTCGCCCAACAACCACCGCCACCACCACCGCCCACGATTCCCCCACCGCCCCCCCCACCACCGCCGACAAAAGCCCCTCCTTCTCCTGACAGCCTCCATCGAGTCAAATCTGAATTCTACGGAAATGGAACCATCAAAATGGCCAAATTGGACGAAAACGGTGAGATCGTTCGCCTTTCCAATGGCAAGCCCGAAATGGTTCGCCTGGCCGATTTGAGCGAAGAAGAAAAGAAGAGATACTTTGACAAACTACCTGCTCCGATGAAGCCCCAGAAACGAGTGCCGACTCAGGCTGATCTACAAAACTGGCTGGATCCGGCTCAGTATGGGGTCTGGATTGATGGACGTCGGGTAGAAAATGAGGTGTTGAAGCAATATCAGCCCCGCGATTTTGCTCAATACCATGCGAGCCGACTGATGCGAAATGCCGCAAATTATGGAAAGCATGTCTTTCAATTGAACCTCACTACCCAAGCGGTGTACGAAGCCAGAGTTGCCGAATACGAGGCCAAGGTTCGGCGGGCGAGTCAATAATTGAACTGGAGAAGTCAGATGACAGACCGCTTAGCTGTCAGAATTGAGTCAGCATTTTTGCTGAACGGAACTCTCT
>JBCCCJ010001477.1:0-1638 GCA_039033615.1 Bacteroidota bacterium | reverse complement strand
GGAAGAAGAGGACTGTATACTGGAGGAAGCCCCTCAGTCTTCTGTAAGCAGTGGCAGTCTAAGCAAAATGCTGGTTCCTTTGGATTGACCAACATGGTCCATTGGATCAAGGATTTCCAAGGAGGCTTCCTGTTGGTGTTTCTCAGCCAAAAGAGCCAATCGATCTCTTGTGATGTGGGTAGCCTTGGAGACATGCATCTGTTTTCCCTTTCCTGCTTCAGCTTTTTTTCGGCCAATCCCGTTATCTGCGATCTGGATCAAAAGTCCTTCTTGCTCGGCAGATATGTCAACCCGGATCAATCCTTTTTCAGAGGTTCCAGAAAAAGCGTGCAAAATGGCATTTTCCACAAATGGCTGCAGCAGCATGCTCGGAACCAGGATCTCATAGGGATCTAGTTCTTCTGCAATCTCAAATTCGAAGTGAAAGCGATCCGGAAATCGGATTTGTTCTACTTCCACATAATTCCGCAAAATTTCCTTTTCTTCTTCCAGGCTGATCAACTCCTCTGCCGCCAGATTCAGCACCCGCCGCATCAGTTTCGAGAACTTGGTCAGGTACTTATCCGCCGTCCGGTATTCCTGTAGTTGGATGTGGTTGCGAATGGAGTTGAGGCTGTTGAACAGGAAATGCGGATTCATTTGCAGGCGCAAGATGGCTGTTTCCATCTCCGCGACTTGTTGATTGAAAGCGGCTTCTTTCCGTACCCGGTTGAGGCGATTGCGGTACACCGAATACACCGCAGCCAGGATGACCAGAAACACCAAACTGATGAACCACCAGGTTTGCCAAAAAGGAGGCTTGATGACAATTTCTAGCACCTTTGATTTTTCTGCCCAGCGTCCTTCGCTATTGGTGGCAAAAAGTTCAAATTCGTAGGTACCGGGCGGGAGGTTGGGAAAACGGGCAAAGTCGTTTTCAACTCGTTTGCCAGGAGAATTTCCTTTTTCCCTCAGATCATATCCAAATCGGTTACTTGTGGGGTCGCTATAATCCATCGCGGCAAAAGAAAAAGACAGGGTATTGTCCTCATGCTCTAGAACCAATCGTTCGAAGAAAGCCGGATTTCTCGCTCCTGTCTCAGCACATTGCAAGGAAGGAGCTGGTTCATCATTGACTAAAACTTCCGTGATCGTAGGACGCGCTTCAATGTCCAAGTCCTTGATACCATTCGGATCGAAAATATCCAGTCCCCCTCCCCCACCGAAAGCAAAGCGGCCGTCTGGAAGCCTCATTTGAGCATGTTGTTCATATTCCATTTCTTGTATCCCATCTGCTAACCCAAATTGACGGATTCGCTTTTCTGACTTTCTTGGCCAATATTCAATCAATCCTTGGCTACTTGAAATCCAAAGAGAACCGTTTCCCACTGCTAGCACGCCCTTCAAGATTCCTCTAACCGATTTTTCCTGCACAAGCTGAAAAGAATCAGGTAGTAATTCTGTGATGTACCATAAGCCCTGGGTAGTAGCTAACCAAGTCGTATCATGGCTTGGGCTGCTTGCTATCCCACTGATATTCAATTGTGGAATAGGAATCGAATCAAGGTAAGAAAATGTATCTCCTGCTTTCTTAAGAATATCAATCTTTTCTTGGAACTTTACTGCAAAAAGTTGCTTTTTGGGATTCTCATAAAATAG
>JBCCCJ010001476.1:0-1640 GCA_039033615.1 Bacteroidota bacterium | reverse complement strand
TTCCGGGCGCCGACAAGAAGCCACTTCCTCAAATTGGTCCCGAAAGGCCGGAAAATCGGCTTCGTTCAGGCTCAAGCCCGCAGCATATTTATGTCCCCCCCACTGGAGCAGATGCTCAGAGCAGGCGTCCAAAGCTTGATACAGATCGAATCCGGGAACGCTCCTCGCAGAGCCCACCAATTTTTCTTCTGATTGGGTCAACAATACCGTTGGGCGAAAATGGGTTTCAATTACCCTGGACGCTACGATTCCAATGATGCCTTTGTGCCACTCGGTATCGTATAGTACCGTACTGGATTTTTCCATTCCTTTCGGTTCAGCAGCAATTTTGGCCAAGGCACTTTCGGTCATAGAATGGTCCAATTCTTTGCGGGCTTCGTTGGATTGGTGGAGGGCACCAGCCAGTTCTGCTACCTGAGGCCCTTCTCCCACCAGCACCTCCACCGCCTGACTGGCGTGTTCCAGTCGACCAGCAGCATTGATTCTTGGTCCCAGGAAAAACACCAAATCGGAGATGTCCCAACTTCGGCCATCTTTCGCCTGATCCATGAGCGCCCGAATGCCGGGTAGTGGCTGGGTGCGTAATTTTTCTAACCCCATCGCTGCCAACACCCGATTCTCTCCGATGATGGGAACGATATCACAGGCAATGCTCAAAACCAGCAAATCTCCATAAGCTTGCACGGGATCGAAGGTAAGCCCTTCTGTTTCCGTCAACCGCTGGGTCAAGGCCTGCAGGAGCTTCATCCCAACTCCACAACCCGTCAATTCTTTGAACGGATACGGACAATCCTTACGCTTCGGATCCAAGACCGCCACCGCATCTGGCAAGAGATTTCCTGGAGTATGGTGATCGCAAATGATCAAATCTATGCCTTTTTGCTGAGCAAAGCGCGCTTTCTCGATGGCTTTGATTCCACAATCCAAACTGATGATCAGCGACACCCCTGCTTGTTCTGCCGCTTCAATTCCCTGATAGGATAGGCCATATCCTTCCCGGTAGCGATCCGGAATGTAATACTCTACCATCCAACCCAGTTCGCGTAAGGCCAATAACATTAGGGCAACCGAAGAGGTTCCATCTACGTCGTAGTCTCCAAATAGCAGGATTTTCTCCTGTTTCTGTCGGGCAGCCAACACGCGATCTACCGCGAGATCCATATCTTTCATCAGAAAGGGATCATGCAACTCCGATACATCTGGGCGAAAAAAGGTCTTGGCCTGATCATAAGTAGTGATCCCTCGCTGGAGTAAGATCGCAGCCAACACCGGAGGAAAGGCTTCTTTGTTGCGCAATTGCTCTGACAATTGCCCCACAATTTCGGGTGATGCCGCGTTTCGTTGTATCCAAGTTATGGTACTCATGATTGATTCCTTTCCGTAAAAAGCCGTAACTTAACCTTAGATCCCTGCGATGGTATCCGATTAGGCCACACATGCTTCCTGTATTCTTAGAATTGCTACCGGCAACCTACCCTTTCACAGTCTGTTGAACCAGGAACCCAAATTAACTCATTCTCCTCATGATATGCTACTCACAGCTGTCCCGGCCCCTCTCTATTGTCATTGCCTTGTTGCTGTTGGTCTCTTCCTCAGCAATGGGCAGGCATTTGGTAGGAGTCGACCCGTCGGAGAAAAAG
>JBCCCJ010001475.1:0-1641 GCA_039033615.1 Bacteroidota bacterium | reverse complement strand
TTTCCCAAAGTTTCGCGATTTGGCCCGCCAACCACTCGGTGTTGATTCCTCAACCTGGAAAAGAAATATCTACGCGAAAAGAGGAAGTTATTCTTCAAGTCTCACTAACGTTCTCCAAATGCAAAAGGGCAGTGGAAATTTCCACTGCCCTTTTGTTTTGTGTGCCTAGTTGGACGATGATCCGAATTAGGCGCTTTTCTCTTTGTCTTTCTTTTTCCCACCGCCACTTTCTTTGGGCAGTTCATCAATGATGCCTTTGGCGAGGAGAACTTTGTTTTCTATTTCCAGCAGCAGTTCCGGGTTGTCCTTGAGCAGGCGTTTGACTGTATCCCGGCCCTGTCCCAATTTACCTGTTTCATAGCTGAACCAAGAACCTGCTTTCTTGACAATGTCCAGATCTACTGCCAAGTCCAGCACTTCTCCCGCCTTGGACACGCCTTCTCCAAACATAATGTCAAATTCTGCGATCCGGAAAGGAGGAGAAACTTTGTTCTTGACCACTTTGACTTTCACTCGGTTTCCAATGCTATCGGTTCCTTCTTTGATCTGGGCAATCCGGCGGATGTCCAAGCGAACAGAAGAGTAGAACTTCAAAGCATTACCACCGGTGGTGGTTTCGGGGTTGCCAAACATCACCCCAATTTTTTCCCGCAACTGGTTGATGAAAATACAGACGCAGTTGGTTTTGGAGATGGCCGCGGTCAATTTTCTCAACGCCTGAGACATCAAGCGAGCCTGAAGCCCCATCTTAGATTCTCCCATTTCCCCTTCGATTTCCGCTTTCGGAGTCAAGGCCGCAACGGAGTCGATGACCACGATGTCAATGGCACTGGATCGAATCAGGTACTCAGAGATTTCAAGCGCCTGTTCTCCATAGTCTGGCTGAGACACGTAGAGGTTTTCGGTATCAATCCCGAGTTTCTCCGCATAAGAACGGTCGAACGCGTGCTCTGCGTCAATGAAGGCCGCCAATCCTCCCAGCTTTTGGGCCTCTGCAATCATGTGCATGGCGAGGGTGGTCTTACCAGAAGATTCCGGCCCGTATATTTCCACAATTCGGCCACGAGGAATGCCACCAATGCCCAACGCAATGTCTAGGCTGAGCGATCCGGTAGGCATCGCAGGCACGTCCATGATTGGATTGTCACTGAGTTTCATGACAATCCCTTTCCCATAGGTTTTTTCGAGTTTATCTACTGTCGTTTGCAACGACTTAAGTTTGTCAGCAATTACATCCTTTGCCATGTCTTGGAGTTGGTTAATGAGATAGGTTCAATAACGAGATAATGCTACGGAGCTTTGACGGAAGTCTTATGTATTGTTCTGCTATTCAGCGTTGGCTTCTGGAAACTTCATTTGAATGATTCGGATGGCTTTCTTCGGGCGGTCATAGGTGCCTGAAGGAGTAACTTCGATTTTGGAGATGATCTCCATCCCATATACGACTTCTCCAAAAATGGTATATTGAAAATCCAACCAGGGAGCCCCTCCTTCTTTCAAATAATCAGCAACCTGATCTGAGCGGTAGGTAAAGTCTTTGAACTGATTCTGGACCAAATATTCATCAAAATTGCCTTGAAATTCTCCAGAATCTAGGGCGGTTTGGTCAGACATGAACATCTCTCCTTTCTTGACGCCAGT
>JBCCCJ010001474.1:0-1642 GCA_039033615.1 Bacteroidota bacterium | reverse complement strand
TGTCGGCGTTCTCGCACTCCCAGGCTGCCATGTGTTCTCTACGAAGCTGTTTCATAGCCCAAAAGTCTTCGCGCTCAAAGTACGCCTTGATGCCCGGGATTCCATCTTCGGCAATCTCGGAGGGAGGCGCATGGAGCGGGTCATCGTAACGGTTCTCGGTTTCCTGGGGGTCTTTTTCCAAATCGTAGAATTCCCAGGCCATCGGAGTAGGGCGAATTTGGAAGGATTCGGGCAACCACCACATGGTGTTCGTCCCCTGCTTTTCCGGCAGATAATGGTCTCCGTAGTAAAAAATCAGTTTGTATTGGTGAGTCCGAATGCCAAAATGAGCTGGGACGTCGTGATGAACCAGATGCATCCAATAGCGGTAATAGGTACCCGTGCGCCACTCGGCCAATTCCTCGCCCGAAAGACTAGGCGCAAAGCTGTGGCCTTGCATATAATCGGGCACTTCTCCCCCAGCGACTTCGATCAAAGTAGGTGCAAAATCGGTATTGTTGATCAGCAAATCGGAGGTACTCCCAGCTTCTATCACGCCCGGCCAACTCATGATGAAAGGCATCCGCATGGCTTCCTCATACATCCAGCGTTTGTCCATAAAATCATGTTCTCCCAGCATCATGCCTTGATCACTGGTGTAGACAATCAGGGTATTCTCCCACAAGCCATTCGCTTTTAGGTAGTCAAAAAGTCGCTTCAAATTGTCATCCACGCCTTTGACACAGCGGAGGTAGCGTTTGAGATATTCCTGGTAAGCCAAAGAAGTGGCACTGTCCCGATTGGGGTGTTCGATCTGATACTGAGCGGTATAGCTACGGTAGCGATGGCGATCAGATACTGAAGTGGCAATTTCGTGGATCAAAGAATCATTGCGGCCATGAATCGCTTCGGAGCCAAATTCTGGTTGATGATAGAGGGTGGAAGGCTCAGGAATAAAGGTATCCGCCAGGTAGTCTGCATAGCGAGGCGCGAATTCAAAATCATCATGGGGCGCCTTGTAGTGGTGCATCAGGAAAAATGGCTGGTCTGCCTGCCGCTGGTTTTGTAGCCAATCCAAGGTCAGATCAGTGATGACGTCGGAGGAATGCCCGTCATATTGGGTGCCACTGATTTCTCGCTTGACCCCGCCAGAGAAATTGACCAGATAAGTGGAATCTCCTCCTTCCCGACCGTACAAAATCGGATCGAAATATTTGCCTTGTATCGGCAAGACCTGATAGTAGTCAAAGGCTTCTGGGGGTTCCTTCAGGTGCCACTTGCCGATGATGGCCGTTTGATAGCCCAAACGTTTCATTTCCTGGGGCAGGTATTGTTTCTCCTCCGGCAAACGTCCGTCTAGATCCAGGACGCCATTGGTTTGGGGATATTGTCCAGTCATGATGCTGGCTCGGCTAGGCGTACAAATGGAATTGTTGCAGACGACCTGAGTGAACAGACGTCCCCCTGCCGCCAACTCATCCAGTACCGGGGTCGGATTGACTGCGGCCAATCGCTGCTGATAGGCACCCAATGCCTGAAAAGCATGATCATCCGTCATGATGTATAGGATGTTGGGGCGATTGGGAGAAGAGGGAGGAGGAATTGGCTGGCAACTGATTCCTATTCCCAGGAGGAGGAAGAGATACAAACGGGTGGTCATAGA
>JBCCCJ010001473.1:0-1645 GCA_039033615.1 Bacteroidota bacterium | reverse complement strand
GCCTTCCCCAACCAAGCCACCCGAAAACAACTCGGGCATTTTCTCAAATTAGTAGAGCTGTCTCAGTTGGACTCCGTTCAACTGCATGAAGCCAGTACCCTTCTGCAATGTCGCAAGCAATTGCGATTGCAGGCGATGGACTTGGCATTCATCGGGACCAATCAGGCGAAGAAAAACCCTCTCAACCTGGTGAAGGATTGGATGCTTATGTATCCTCATTGTCAGTTTGTCTTAACCAGCCATTCTTTTCAGGCAAAAATCGCGACTTTCTGTCAGGACAAACCACGACTTTCCTATTTGGTCCTAAATGGGATGAAGGCGGAAGACTTTCAACTGTTCTTTCAGAAAGTGATTCAACCCATCGCCCCTCGTTTGGAGCCTTCTCTCATGGAGCGCTTGGTAGAACAGCAATACCAGGACCTGATCAAGCAGCGCAACCAAATGGAGCGCCTGCTGCAAGATATTGAAACTGAAAATAGGCGAAAAACTCGGGAGTTAGCAGAAGCGCGTACCATGCAGATAGCGATGTTGCCCAAGGGCAGACCGAACCATCGCTCTGTAGAAATGGAGGCCTATATGCACACGGCTATGGAAGTAGGGGGGGATTATTATGACTTTGTGGAGGTATCTGATGATCACTTGCTGGCAGTCATTGGGGACGCTACGGGTCATGGATTCAAGGCGGGGATTGTGGTCGCGACAGTGAAAAGCTATTTTCAGGCCTTTGGCAGGACCATGCCTCCGGCAGAGCTGATGATGCACATTTCTACCGGGATTCAGAGCCTGGGCCTCCGAAATATGTACATGGGGCTTTGTATGCTGGAAATCAAAGGAACTTCCGTTACAATTTGGTCCTCCGGGATTCCGCCCCTTTTCCACTACACCAAGGCGACCCATGAGGTCCGACAAATCCGCATTCCAGGGATGTTTTTGGGCAGCAGCATCCTGCCCAATCTAGCGCCCCGCAGTTGTCATTTGGCCCAGGGAGACATTCTGGTAGCGATGACCGATGGCCTTCCTGAGGGAATCGAGCGCTTCCAAGAAGCTCCGGCTGGTCCCATCATCGAACAGCGCTTGCTACAAGCAAACCGGAGTTCCGCCAAAGGGGTTTTGTATGAATTGATGAGTCTTTGCTTACAATGGCGCAAAAAAGAAACCAGCAAGGATGATATTACCTTACTGGTGTTTATGGGGAAATAAGAGGTGAAGACCCTCTATATGAATTTCCTGATGATGGCTCCTTTTGCAGGATGATACGTACTGATGAGCTAACTGGCTTCTGCTAATCGACCTGGAGCACCTCCTTCATTTTTTTTTCCCTTACGCTCTAGGATTAGGCGGAGCAACTGTCGATTGATGTCTTGAAGCTCTGCGATCAATTCCAACGAGCGACGAAAATCCATATAGATTTCTTCATATTTTAACGGACGACCTTGGCTAGCTCGCTCCTCTGAAAGCCGATAAAACTGACGAGTTCCTTCCAAAATTGCGTGCAAGGAAGCAGACCGCTCTGCCAGCACTTCAACGGTGGACAGCTTCTCCAGCCCGGCGTCTTCTTTCTGCTCCTTGATCTCCTGAACCAGATCTGGCAAAGTTCCTTTGTCGAACATGATGGATTCGGCTTTGGGTTTGACCTCCACCAATC
>JBCCCJ010001472.1:0-1646 GCA_039033615.1 Bacteroidota bacterium | reverse complement strand
CTTGGCCAACAGAAAATCAGGAGGGATTCAAGAAATGTCCAGTGGTGTGGGGTTGAGGTGTAATCCAGCTCCTCTTTTCCACCAAAAGTGTAGAAGAACCAAACGAATCCATTGGGAGTTTTGGCAGAAATCACTGACACTTTCGCCATTTTTCCCAATATTGCGTATGATAGCATTAATAGGAAGGAGACTACATGGACGGTCAAGCTACATTTGAAATCCTCATTAAGGGTCAGCGGGATGGAAAGCCTCTGAGCCGGGAGGCCTTTGATGTAGACGAATGGATTGCGGCCTTGAAAAACGGACGAAATCTGCTCTATCCAGAGAAGAGTAACAAAAAACGTCCTCAAATCAGCTTTGATCCTCAGTCGGGGAGTATCCGTATCCTGATGGTAACTGCCACCGCAGCCGTGGTACAAGCAAATGCCTTGATGGCTCGGGTCAATCAAACAGCCGAGCTGGGTATCCTGCCTAGCAAACAAGCCGAGGCGGTACGATATTTTCACAATTTGGCCCTTGATAACCAATTTGACGTCTTCCTGGGGGAAGCCGGACAAGTGGAAAAAGGGTTGCATCTGCATCGCAGGTTTGAATTCCATCTAGAAGAACCTGCTTGGGTAGAGGTGAACACGACCGTATGGGGAAAGGTGGTGGACATGGGCGGTAAAACCTTGATCAATATCCACCTGGAAACGGACTTATATGGTTCTCTGACCCTCTCTGCTACGGAAGATCAATTGGCTCAGGAAACCAAAAATCGGCTCTATCAGCGACAGCAGGTTCAAGTGCGTCTCTTCCAGAATGCCTTCACGGGAGAATATCATCCTAAGTCTGGCCAATTTCTTGGTTTTGTGGATCATCCGGAAGAAAGCATGGATGAATACCTGACTCGGTTGGTGAAACAGGCTACACCAGCGCTTTCTCAAATTAAAGACAAAGACGCCTGGCTCCGTGAAATCAGAGGATATAATGAGTCAGATTGAGCGAATATTTTTGGACACCAGCTTTTTCATTCGCCTGCTCGACAATCAGGATGAACATCATGCGAATGCTGTGGGGTACTATCAACGATGGATCGCAGATGGGACTTCCCTATTTTCCTCTACCATTGTCATGGCTGAATTTGGCGTTCAGGCCGACTTGGGGAACTTTCCTGCAAGAGGTCTGACGACGCTGGCGTTTGATGCCTCCCATGCAGCTCAAACAGCTATTTTTGCTAAAGCGGCCTTTGCTGCCCGAAGAAAGGGAATCATCTCCCTGGATCATCGAAATGTGATTCCCAATGATACCAAACTCATTGCTCAGGCGCATACTGTGGGGGCTGAATACCTGGCGGGAAGAGATCAAAACCTAAAGGCGGTGCTTCATTTTCTACAACAGCAAGGGCTTACCTCGGTCCAATACCTAGACATTACCACCCCTGCAGCTGAGTTCTTCGGAGAGCTTTTCTAATCCGCCTCTCGCACATCCTACCCGTCCCCACTTCCGAGATCAGGTCCGGACGGGACTCCTGCAACAGCTCAATGCGATCGTGCCCGCGGACGCACTCGCTCAGGCGCGGGCAGCGCTGGCTAAGGCGCGCGACGGAACGATGCCGATCGAGCACTTTGCTCGCGCGCTCGAAGATATGATCCGGCAGGTTTGCG
>JBCCCJ010001471.1:0-1647 GCA_039033615.1 Bacteroidota bacterium | reverse complement strand
CTGACATCGTAGGAGTCGATCTAACTACAGGAACTGCTGTAGAAGTTCTCGGTAATGACGTGATAGTTGACTCGGCTGGAAATGTCGCGGCTGAAGAGATGCAGCCAACATTGAGATGCGGGTATTTTTGCACGATGGGGTGGGAGAAACCCAGCGAGAAGATCTGGTCCAACAGTTGGGACAAGAGCTTGCCATTCTGGACTTTCGCTTTGTTTCCAAAGATGAGGCGGCCAAGATTCTGCTGGAACGGTCTGGCGAGGATGTGAAAGAACTCATGCAAGGCATCAATCCTTTGCTGGCTTCTTACAACCTCCAACTTCGGCCTCGATACCTGAATCCAGATAGCCTACAACGGGTGGTGGATTCGATTGAGGGGCATTTGGCGGTCGCTTCGGTGGAATATCCCGGCCAAAGTCTCAACCTCATCCGGCGCAACCTTCGCGTGTTGTCGGTGGTGTTTGGGGGAATGGCGGTGATTTTGATTCTGATCGCCTTTTTCCTGATCAGTAGCACCATTCGGCTGACAATTTATGCCCGTCGCATGGTCATTCGGAGCATGCAGCTGATTGGTGCGACTCGGGGATTCATTCGGCGGCCCTTTCTGATTCAGGGCTTGCTACAGGGGGCAGTTGCCGGTCTGCTGGCAAGTCTGATGTTGATCGGAACCTTGCGAATGGTTGAGTGGTATTTGCAATCAGAGGCGTTGTTTTCTCCCTCTTTCTCCCAGGTCCAGTTGATTGGAATATTAGGGGGAATTGTGTTATTTGGCATTATCCTTGGGTTTTCAGGCAGCTATTTTGCCGTCAACAAGTTCTTGAATCGAAACCTGGATGAATTGATGTAATTATGGCTAAGAAGACACCTTCCCGGAAGGGAAATAACCGTCCTAAACAAAACCGTACCGCCCCAAAAGGTCGGGTGGTCAAGACTTCTGCCACCAAGGAAAAAACCAAGGCAGTTGAACCCAAAACTCCGTCCAAGCGCACCAAAACGCCAGAAAAGGAAGTACAACTGCCGTTTGGGAAGCAAAACTATCTGCTATTGCTGTTGGGCGTAGGCATCATCGGACTCGGATTTTTTCTGATGTCGCTGGATGATTTTGTGGACGCACGGGAATTCTCCATCTCTCTCTACATCGCCCCTGTGGTGGTGGTGGCTGGTTTTCTTGAGATCATTTACGCTATCATGTATCGGCCTCAGCCGACTGCTTCTGCTCCCTCCAACGAGTAATCTCACCCACTTTTTCCAGTCTGAATGAGTCTATTAGCCTCGATTGTCCTTGGAATCATCCAAGGGCTCACTGAATTCTTGCCTGTCAGTAGTAGTGGACATCTCGAACTTGCCAAAGTCATTTTTGGCGACGAGAGTACTCCACAAGAAAGTATGATCATGACCGTGTTTCTGCACGGAGCCACCGCCTTGAGTACCATCCTGGTGTTCCGCAAAGAGGTAGCTGAAATATTTCGGGGCTTGTTCCAATTCACCTGGAATGAACAAACCGAATTTTCCCTGAAGATCATCATTTCGATGATTCCTGCAGCCCTGGTGGGGCTGCTGTTCGAAGATGCGCTCGAAAGCCTCTTTGGCGGCCCAGATTGACCTGCGTTGCGCCACCCGAGGTGAAGATGCCGCTCGAGAAACGCTTGT
>JBCCCJ010001470.1:0-1651 GCA_039033615.1 Bacteroidota bacterium | reverse complement strand
TCGGCGGTTTTTTGCATACTTTTTTGCTGACAAAAAAGTATGGCCCGCGGCAGGCGACACCAAGTTTGGATGAAAGAAGTGGAAAAGGTATTCAGAAAATGTCTAGGAGTATGGTCCAAGTTATTTTTTGAGTATCCCTTAGTTCCGAAAGTGCTAGGGTTCTATGCTGCCCTGTGAGACCAAAACGGGGCACCACGCTTATAAGCACCTTCAGATAATCAAGGAAAGCTTGCCACTTCGTTCTTCCTAGGTAGGGCCAACGAAAATGCGAATTTTCATGAAGAAAGGAGCCATCACTCCGGTAAAAAAGCCGGATTGGTCATGAAGTCAGGATCGCTCAAGGTCTTCAGAAAAGCAATGATTTCGGCTTGCTGGGAGGAATCCAGCTCGATATTAGACATCAACAGGTCGCGGTTCTGGTGAAGTTGACCCCCAGTTGCATAGTGCTCCATGACCTCTTCGAGGGTAGCCAAACTGCCGTCGTGCATATAAGGAGCCGTGTGCTCAATGTTGCGCAGACTGGGCACCTTGAATTTGCCGCGATCACGATCGTCTCCGGTCACGAGGTAGCGGCCTTCGTCTTCATAGTCGAGATAAAGCCCATTGTTGCGGTAGCGACCTTCGGGATCATCAAAATTGAATCCGCCGTGGCAATGGAAGCATTCGGCATGCTTGCCATCAGCAGTTTCCATGAAGAACAGCTGATAACCCCGCCATTCCTGGGGAGTAAATAAGGTGCTATCAAAGCCTGCTGCAACAAAATCGTCGTACTTACTTCCTCCGCTGATCATGGTCCGCTCAAAGGTAGCAATGGCCTGTACGATCCCCCGAGGCGTGATGCTGTCGTTGAATACCCGCTCGAACATCGCAGGATATTCCGGGTCTGCATTGAGCCGATCCACCAATTCCCCAATGGAGAGATTCATCTCAAAATCGCTCTCAATCGGGAAGAGCGTTTGAGTTTCCAGGGTCGGATTGGCACCGTCCCAGAAAAATTCCTGGTGATACATCAGGTTGAACAAAGGGGGCGCATTGCGCGTGCCGGTCGCTCCGCCATGGCCGACACTGAGCCGCCGAGGATCTGCAAAGGCATGTTCGGGAAAGTGGCAGGAAGCACAATTCAGGTCCCGATCACGGGAGAGCAGTCGATCATAAAACAGTTTCTTCCCCAGGTCAATCTTAGCCTGGGTAACCGGATTGTCTTCCGGCACAATTGCCCGCGGAAAGCCATTCGGCACCTCCAGTTCCATTTCTACCAAATCCTGATCAATCGGCGGATCTGGCTTACAAGCGTTGGTGAATACTAGGAGCAATATCAGTCCTACCCCACCGATCACAAATCCTTTCATGGGAAGCGATTTAAAATGGAACTTTGAAAATGGCGGTATTGATAAGGTTATCGGTGATTTGTTCCGATAGCTGGTACGAATCCGAATTCACCGGAGTGGTATGGGAAAAATTCCGCGCCACCATGTCGATGGTATCGGTTTGATTGTAGAAAAAGCGGTTGAGATCTAGCTCAAATTGAAATTGTAGCTCCTCATCCTTGTTGATCTCAAACGCATCTTCCGCATCTAGATAACTCAGTTCCCGATATAGTCCGCGAGGCTCGGTCGAGCTCAAGGGACCCTTCACGAAGCGGTTCGGTCCG
>JBCCCJ010001469.1:0-1658 GCA_039033615.1 Bacteroidota bacterium | reverse complement strand
GGATGTCACCATTGAAGGAGTAGTAACGGCCAGCGCGCAAGCCAATGATCTGGGCTATGTATACATCCAAGACCCCAACTCCACCGAGTGGGCAGGGATTGCCTTGGTAGAAGGGGACCTCACCAACCTGGTGCGCGGCGATCTGGTAGAAGCCAGTGGGGTGGTAGAAGAAAACTTCAGCCAAACCCGCTTATCAGTTACAGGTTCAGTTACCGTCATCAGTTCTGGCAATCCTGTACCAGCACCCATTCCAGTAGATCCCAATGAGCTGACGGACCCTACCAACTTCCTGGGAGCAGAACCCTTTGAGAGCATGTTGATCACCTTGGAAAATCCCAATCAAGGAGCAGGCGTATTCGTCGTGGAAAAAAATGCCGACGGACCTACGAATAATTTCGCAGAGTACCGGGTAGGCAGTGATCCCTTTGACTTCACCAATGGCGCACGCGTATTGGCGGGCCGTCAGACGGGTTCTGCTTTCAGCTCGCTGTGGTTTTCCCACATCAATGACTCCACCTTCATCCTCGACAATGGAGTGATCAACACCGATGAAATCGACGTGTGTGTGGTGAATGTGGGCGACACCATGGCCAGCATGAGTGGCATCCTGACCTATAGCTTTGGCAACTACAAACTGCTGCCTCGGAACAATGCCGACGTAGCAGCCTACAGCGGAGTCAACTGCCCGGACGGTGTCTCCACCGCTTTGGCCGAAGACTGGGAAGAGAATCAGTTGACCATCTTCCCGAACCCTGCCAACGAGCAGGTGCAAGTAGTGTACAACTTCCTCCAGCGATTGGATGGACAGGTAGAACTGTTGGATCTGACCGGGAGAAGTCTTTCTTCCACTGCCCTGAGAGGGTATGCCGGAACCCTGGAAATTTCCACTTCGGCTGTGCCAGCAGGTACCTATGTCGTGCGCTTTACCCATCAAAACGAATTGATTGGCTACGAAAAGCTCATCATTACTCACTAATATTTCCTGCCGGAGCGATGAGCGATGCCCTCGCTCCGGTGGCCTACTTCTATGAAATATCTACCCCTCTTTCTCCTTTTTCTGATCGGATTCGCCAGTTGTGATACGGGTGAACCGCTGCCCAATCAGGCCCCCGAAACCCGGATTTTCCTGGACGAAATCAATCTGACAGGGCAGGACCGACTGAACAGTGTGGTACGCATGCATTGGTTGGGAGAAGATCCCGACGGCTACGTCACGGCCTATGATCTGTCCTTTGATGAGCAAACCTGGTTCACCACCACGGCGACGGACAGCACCTTTCAGTTGGACATTCCGGCGGGATCAGACACGGTAGACATTCCTTTTTACGTCCGGGCGATTGACAACGAAGGCCTGGTCGATCCCGAACCCGCGTTTTTGTCGATTCCGGTGCGGAATACGCCCCCGATTGCCATCTTCGATACGGTAAACGTGCTGCCCGATACGGTGTATGGCCTGTTGTCAGCTCGCTGGGAGGTAGATGATTTGGACGGAATAGAAACCCTGGACCGCCTCTTTTTGCGCATCAATGAGGGGGAATGGTTTTCCATAGATCCGCGCATCGACTTTGTAAGTTTGCATCCGGAGGAACCGACCCAACTCGGCACCCAGGGCATGAAAGTATACCTGGGCTTGACTTCTGATCTCCAAACCGAATTGC
>JBCCCJ010001468.1:0-1662 GCA_039033615.1 Bacteroidota bacterium | reverse complement strand
TCACCACCCTAGGCCACAACATTACCGCCCTCGAAGTAGATGGCACGTTTGATGAATGTCAGGCATTGGTCAAGCAGGCTTTCCTAGACGAGAAGTTGCACAGCCATATCCGACTCTCTTCGGCGAATTCCATCAACATCGCTCGGCTGATTCCGCAGATGCTGTACTACTTTCGAGCTTGGCAACAAATCGAAGACCGGAATCGTCCCTTAGCGGTCTGTATTCCCAGTGGGAACTTCGGAAATCTCACGGCAGGCTTGATGGCCAAGCGATTGGGGTTGCCCCTTGCGCACTTCATCGCCGCGACCAATGTCAACGATGTCGTGCCTGACTACCTGGCCCATGGTCAATTTCACGCTCGGCCCTCCACCCCTACCCTGTCCAATGCCATGGACGTCGGCAATCCTTCCAATTTTGCCCGAATGCTGGATTTATACGGAGGCAGCTGGGAAAATATGACAACCGATATTGCTGGTTTTGCCTTCTCCGATGCAGAAACCGAGGCAGAAATTCAGCGCGTGTTCCAAACCTACGGCTATGTATTGGACCCACATGGGGCAGTGGGGCAATTGGCGTTGGAAGCATTTCTCACCCTGCATCCATCCTATCAGGGCATCGTCCTGGAAACCGCCCATCCAGCCAAATTTCCCGAAGCAGTGGAAGCAGCCACCGGACAAGCGGTAGCCATTCCAGAACGCCTGGCCCGATTGAAAGACGAAACGAAAGTCGCCACCTTCATGGCTCCTGATTATGAAGAATTTCAGGTTTGGTTGAGGGAGAAGGCCGCAATTTCTTGATAAAGTGGTTGCCAGTTGGTTTCTTCTGGTCAACTAACTCCTGCTACCCATGATGAGCTTTCGCCTTTTGTCAGGATTGATCCTGAGCGTGCTATTTCTCGCTTGTCAATCCCCCCCTCCTGCTCCGCCAAGTCCTCCCAACATCGTCCTGGTATTCACCGACGACCAAGGCTATCAGGATTTGGGGTGTTTTGGTTCGCCTGATATTCTCACGCCCAACCTGGACAAAGTGGCCCAGAACGGGGTCAAATTCAGCCGATTTTACGTCGCCCAACCCGTTTGTTCGGCTTCTAGAGCGGCGCTCATGACAGGCTGCTACCCCAGCCGGATAGGCATTCAGGGAGCGCTTTTCCCCAAAGCCCCCATTGGCCTGAACCCCGAAGAAGAAACGATTGCCGAAATCTTGAAAGCGAATGGCTACGCCACCGCTGCCTTTGGAAAATGGCATGTGGGAGACCATCCAGACTTCTCGCCACTGAAACAAGGCTTTGATCAATATTTCGGCATCCCCTACTCCAATGACATGTGGCCCCTCCATCCCAATCAGGAGAATTTTCAGTTTGTTCCCCTTCCACTCATTGAACAAGATTCCGTATTGACCTACCTGGAAGACCAAAGTCAGCTCACCACCCAACTGACCGAACGAGCGGTTTCCTTCATCGAATCCCATCAAGCTGATCCCTTCTTTCTATATCTGGCTCATCCCCAGCCTCATGTCCCACTATTTGTCTCCGAAAAATTCAAGGGGAGTTCAGCGCGGGGCTTGTATGGAGACGTCATTGCAGAAATTGATTGGTCCGTAGGGGAGATCATGAAAACCTTAGAAAAAAGCGGCCAACTGGAAAACACCCTCTTCATCTACACT
>JBCCCJ010001467.1:0-1663 GCA_039033615.1 Bacteroidota bacterium | reverse complement strand
GCTTCGATCCTCGCTCCAGAGAATTGCTCCACTTTGCACTATTTGCCAGAACCTGCTTCCCAAGCATAATTTTTTCCTTCATGATTTCTGCTCTCGATCGTAGCACGCCGCCCGCAGCAGGTCCATTTCAGTTGGTGCCGTTGCCTGAATATACGACTCACCAGCTGAGTAATGGCATGCCTGTGCATTTGCTTCCGTTTGGTTCTTTGGAAATCGCGGAAGTACAAACCATTTTTTTTGCGGGAAAAAATTATCAGCCCAAAATCGGAGTTGCAGGCTATATGTCTCGCAACATGTTGGAAGGAACCGCCCAACACAATAGCCTGGAGATCGCTCAGATGTTGGACGGGCAAGGCGCCTGGTTGAATCATTTGCTCGGGGAACAAAGCCTGTCTTTTCGGCTGGCCACGCTGACTGATCGCATTCCGCGAATCTTGCCCTTATTGCCTGAGGTGGTCTTTTCGCCCAGCTTTCCTGCCTCTGAGTTTGAAAGCATGAAAGATCGCTCGCTCCAAAAATTGAAGGTGAATGAGGAAAGGACTGGCTATGTAGCTTCCCGAGAATTCAAGCAATTGCTATTCGGAAGTGGCCATATATATGGCGCTCAGTTGGGGATTCCAGAATTGGAAGCGCTGAAATTGGAAGAACTCATCGCATATCACGAACAAGCCTTGCTCCCCGCAAGCTGTCAGTTGAGTGTAGTTGGGAAATTTGATCAATCTCAGGTCCTGGATTGGCTAGAAGGTGCATTCGCAACTTACCAGCCTCAAACGAAAACCACCCTTCAGCCCAAAGAGATGGGGTCTGCCCTACAAACGACGGGGAGACACACCATTGAAAAAGCTGGGATGCAGGCCAGCTTGCGTCTGGGATATCTGAGCGTGAATCGGTCTCATCCGGATTATTATGCTTTGATGGTGTTGAATACCTTGTTCGGTGGCTTCTTTGGCTCCCGACTCATGAAAAATATCCGGGAAGAGAAAGGCTATACCTACGGGATTTATTCCTCTTTGGTAGCCAATCAACACGCTGGCTTTTGGGTCATCCAAACCGATGTCGGCAATGAATATGTTGAGGCAACCATTTCTGAGGTAAAAAAGGAAATGAACCGCTTGAAAGAAGAGCGAGTTTCCGAGGAAGAATTGAAGCTGGTCAAGAATTATCTCCTGGGGAAAAGCCTTAGTCAACGGGAGAGTCCGTTTCAGATCGGAGACTTTTTGCGCTTCTCCATCGCTCAGGGAATCTCTTTCGCCGAAATTGACCGCAAATTCGAAGTGATTCAGCAGATCACCCCTGAAATGCTGCAATACCTAGCCCAGCAATACCTGAAGCCAGATGACATGCTGGAATTGGTTGTGGGACAGCCGGAGAAGTAGGAAGTAGCAGGAGGAAGGGAGTAGTACGTAAGCATCTACGATATTCCGAAATCTCTTTTCCACTAAAAGGGTAGAAGAACCAAAAAAAGAGCGGAAACCAATGGCTTCCGCTCGATATGATTCTGGATAAGAAGGACTTATTCGGTACCCGCAGATTCGAAGTTGTAGAACAACGTGATACGCAGGGTATTTTGCAGCGGGTGGTTTTGTTGCAGTGGAGCCAGATAGGCAAAGTTCAATCCAAATACATTGTATTTGATACCAGCGCCCAGGGTGATGAACTTTCG
>JBCCCJ010001466.1:0-1670 GCA_039033615.1 Bacteroidota bacterium | reverse complement strand
GTTTGGGACGCTAATTTTCTCGGAAATTCCCCGCTTTACAACACGGTATTGAGTTCGAAGGTGCCTTGCGCCAGCGCATCGTCATTGGCGTATAAGCGCACAAAGTAGGTGCCCTTCTCCCATTTATATTCCGGCTCCGGGAGGAACTTGACACACACTTCTTGCTCCAACCGCTTGAAATCGAAAGCGGCCACAGCGGAATATTCCTGCTGACGACCTTCTGCCTGGAACTTGCCACTCAAGCCCAATTTGTAATTGGTTACCTGCCCATTGGGGTCTTCCAAGATCAGGTACATATTTCTTTCTCCGGAGGGGGCGACCAGATTTTCTACCACCGTAACACATACCTTCAGTTCATTCATCGAACCTCGGCGGAAGGTAGCTGCTTCTTTTTCCTGGCCCTTTTTTCGGATGTTGATGAAGCGCAAATTTTTGCTTTGGAGGATGGAGCCCAATTCCTTGGTTTCTTGCAGGGTTTCCCGCGTTTCTTCGTTCCGCTTGATCAGGTCTTCGTTCTGATTTTTGAGGCGTCCTTCGCTGAGTTGCAGGCTGTCATTTTTCTCTTTCAAGGCTTCGATTTCCGCTTCTTTCTCAGCCAGATAAGCTTCATACTTCGAAATCAATTGTTCGGAATTGTTGAGTCGGGACTCCAAATCCAGAATGGTAGCGAGATTGGATTTATTTTCTCGTTTGTAGCGATTCAACTGCGTCAGCAACTGCTCGTATTTCTCTTGCGTTTGCTTGAGTTGTTGCTGATTCTGAGCGATTTCCGTTTCCAAGTCATTGGAGGCCAGTTCAAAATCAGTGATTTGTTCTTCCAGCTCTACAATTTCTTCTTTCAGGGTCTCGATGGTTTCATCTTTTACCTGAGCTTCTTCTAACTTGGAAAAATATTTGGTAGCAAAGTATCCCAGCGCAGAAAGGACCAATATGCCAACGATTACCAGAATGGCGCGACTGGTATTTTTGGTACTGTTCGATCGACTAGCCATGAAAGCAGAGTGAAATGATCTGAGGTAATGAGAAGAAAAAAGTTCAGAAGCAAGGGAGAGAATCGGTCGTTTCTCCTCTTTGCTAAGGTAGAGCTTTACAAGGAAAATGCCAACCATAGCCCTTGGAGTGGGGCTGCGATAAACGCAAAGGGGGGACCAAACTTGCCATAACGTATGAGTTGTTTGAGCGATTGGTTTCTGGGGGGAAGCCTTACAAATATCACCAGGTATTCGGAAATGTGATTGATCCCTTACTTAGTAAGTAAACTCGTTTTTTCCTCAAAAATCCATAATTATTTGTACATTTCAGCTTAAAAAGTAGGTGCCTCAAAACATGGAGCCTAAAGCAAGCCTCAAATCAACTAGTGTATTAGACCTCTTCTGCGGGGTTGGAGGCTTGTCTCATGGATTTAAGTTGGAGGGATTCTCCTTAGCCGGAGGCATAGACATAGAAGAAGCCTGCCGTTGGGCCTATGAGAGGAATAATATCGCGCCATTTTATCGTCGGGATGTGTCGAAAATGAGCGGCGATGAATTGCTATCTTATTATCCCCAATCATCCCGAAAAATTTTGGTTGGTTGTGCTCCTTGTCAACCTTTTTCTACCTATAATCATAAAAACCAAGACCCCAAATGGCCACTTTTGGGAGGGTTTGCTCTGCTGATTACCGAAACGTT
>JBCCCJ010001465.1:0-1672 GCA_039033615.1 Bacteroidota bacterium | reverse complement strand
TTAGGTGGAGATAAGGAACAAGAGGAGTGTAAAAACGATACCAAAAAGTACGATTCGATGGACACAGCAAAGATAGAAAACCCGATCACTAATGAAAATAATTTGGAAATACTTCCAAAATACGTTTTTTTGACAATTGTAGAGCTATTCACGTTAAGGTGAATTGAGTCATTCGCTTGTATTTTTTTAGCTTGATTAGGACACCTTTTCTATGCTAAAGGCGAAAGCTGGGGAGATTTGGTAGGTCTATTGAAAAAGGGCCTACCGTCCTCCCAGTGATTTTCTTAAAACAACTTTCAGATGGAACACCTCCATTTCCCTGAAACTTCCTATAATTAGCTTCCGTTTATGACAAGCATATGCTCATTCCTTCCCCATTTCTCTTTTCTGCTAGCGACGACTACGGTTAGCTGGCCAATCATTGTCTTTCCCCACGGCAAAAGTCACGACTTTCCCATCCAGAATTCCCTCGTGGGGCAGCATATTTCCACTCATAAGAGCAACTTGACATGAAGACGAATTATCGCTTTTTCCTGGGGGGACATGACCTGGAGATGCAGGCCATTCGTGAATTGCTGGAGGCGCAAGGCTACCAACAGGACCAGGACTTCTTTGATCGAAACCTCAGTTGGGGGGCTTCTCTTGGCGATTACGAAGACCTGTTCACAGAGGATCATACCCATGTGTGCATCGAATTGACAGAAAAGGGCGCTCCCCTACCCAAGCACTATCTCCGCATCGACCATCATGATGAGCTTTCTGATCGCTCAGCCTCTATTGAACAATTGGCAAATCTGCTGGGGATTGATCTGACTCGGGAGCAGCAGTTGATTGCTGCGAATGACAAGGGATACATCCCGGCGATGGAGGCAATGGGGGCAAGTCCCGAAGAAATTGCGAAGATCCGCAAGGCTGATCGGAGAGCCCAGGGAGTGACCGAAGCAGATGAAGAGCAAGCGATCCAAGACCTCCAACATTTGAAGCAGTACCAAGACTTGGTGGTGGTAAAAACGAAGCTCTCAACCTTTTCACCGATTGTAGATCGCCTATACGAG
Source organism: Bacteroidota bacterium (assembly GCA_039033615.1). Taxonomy (GTDB): domain Bacteria; phylum Bacteroidota; class Bacteroidia; order J057; family J057; genus JBCCCJ01. Next base: position 617 of record JBCCCJ010001465.1, on the reverse strand, counting down.
GAGAAGCAAAAGCTGATCTACAGCCCAGAGGAGTTGACCTATTATGGTCCCATGCGAGAGGTATTAGTTGATCATTTCGCCGAGGAAGTTGAAGACAAGCAAGCCTACTATGGCGGGGCTGCTCGCAATGGCTTTTTCGGGATTGGTAGTGGTCATTTTTCCCCCGCCGAGATCCAGCAATATGTCCAGACCATTCGCCAACTCACCTGCACATAAAATATCCCTCCTTTTCCTATTCATCCCGCTAGCTTTTCCTATGTCTCAATCAGAATCCACATCTTCCAAAGGCGATCTTATCAGTCGGCATATCTTTTTGTTTCCCTTTAAGTGGGAGAACAAAGTGGACAATGAACTTGCCTCTGAAAAGAATACCTCTAAGAAAAAGAGGTCTGGTAAGAAAGACTCCTTTTCCGACAAAACCGATTTAGAGGTATTTGAAAAGAAACTGATTAGGCTGGACACTGAACTGGAGCATCTCCCTGGATATGGTTGGGAGCGACATGCGTTTGAGTTAGCGCATCTGAATCACTATAACGAGTTCAACTACTTCTATGATTATGTGCGGGAGGTATTGTATGATTTGGAGGGGCCAGATCCTACTAACCCAGGACCGCTAT
>JBCCCJ010001464.1:0-1676 GCA_039033615.1 Bacteroidota bacterium | reverse complement strand
TTCCGACCATTGAGGACGGAGTTCGCGGCATGGCCTTCATCGAAACTGTGGTAGCATCCAGCAAAAGCGACCAAAAGTGGTATCCCTTTAAGCAATAATCATCACCTTGGCATTCCTATTTTCTTGAACTAAAATCTACGCTGAATACATGAAGACGATCAAAGGACCTGCGATCTTTCTCGCTCAGTTCATGGGGGACGAAGCCCCGTTCAATAGTTTTGAAAACATTGTCAAATGGGCGGCGGACCTCGGCTACATCGGGGTACAAATTCCCACTTGGGACAGCCGCTGCATCGACCTGGCCAAAGCCGCTGAAAGCCGCACCTACTGCGACGAAATGAAAGGTTTCGCTGCTGATCACGGGGTTTCTATCACGGAACTCTCCACACATTTGCAAGGTCAATTGGTGGCGGTACACCCTGCCTACGACCAGATGTTTGATGGCTTTGCGGCGGAAGAAGTCCGAGGCAACCCCAAAGCCCGTACCGAGTGGGCGATCAATCAACTCAAACTGGCGGCTAAGGCCAGCCACAACTTTGATTTGACGGCCCACGTGAGCTTTTCTGGAGCTCTGGCTTGGCCGTACGTCTATCCCTGGCCCCAACGTCCGACAGGGTTGATCGAGCAAGCCTTTGAAGAATTGGCCAAGCGGTGGACCCCGATCCTGAATGAGTTCGACAAAGTAGGCGTGGACCTCTGCTATGAAATCCATCCTGGAGAAGACTTGCATGACGGGCTCACCTTCGAGCGCTTCCTCGAAGCTACGGGCAATCATTCCCGAGTCAAGATGCTCTACGATCCCAGCCACTACGTGCTGCAAGGTCTGGATTACCTCGACAACATCGACCTCTACCATGAGTTCATCCGGATGTTTCACGTCAAGGATGCGGAGTTGAATCCTACGGGCAAAGCAGGGGTGTATGGAGGATATGCTGGCTGGGCCGAGCGTCCCGGACGATTCCGCTCCCTGGGAGATGGCCAAGTCGATTTCGGCTCGATCTTCAGCAAATTGAGCCAGTATGGCTACGATGGTTGGGCGGTCTTGGAATGGGAATGCTGCATCAAATCCTCTCAACAAGGAGCGGAAGAAGGTGCCCCTTTCATCGAGGATCACATCATTCAGGTAACCGAAAAAGCATTTGACGATTTTGCAGATTCTGGGGTGGATGCGGAAACCAACCGCAAAATCCTGGGCCTCTAAGACCACATCATGATGCTAAGAAAGATCACGTGGGGGATACTTGGGCTGTTCCTCAGCCTGAGTTTCTCCTTTTTGCCTCCTCCGAACGATCCGCCGGAGCGACCGCTGGAAACCTGGGTGTTTCGAGCGGTATTAGATGAGCAGCCCGGTGCGTTGGTAGCAGCCCTGCACAAGGACATCTGGATTGCCTATGATCCGAGCAGTGGCAGTCTCTTCCGAGCTTGGCGGGGGACCGTCAAGGTCAGAGGAGCGGTATATTCCGGACAGTTGGGAGGCCAACCTACGGCTGATGGATTTGTCTTCCACGAGGCCAATCCCCAAACCACGCACTGGACCATTCGTCACAAGCGGGGAGATGAAACCCCTACAGTAGTCTTCCGGCCGCATCGTCTACACCCAGTTCCTCAACAGCACCGGCGGGATCGAGGCGGACGTGACCGTCACGCGCCTCACGGAGACCGCCTATCTGGTCGTG
>JBCCCJ010001463.1:0-1677 GCA_039033615.1 Bacteroidota bacterium | reverse complement strand
GGCGAATAAGCTGAAAAGAAGGAGAATGGACCAACGATACATGGGACTGCAAAGGTTAGGAGGATAAAAACGTACTGACAAGTTATCCCAAAATGGACGTTATTTCCACTTTTTGGGTAAGCTGGTATTCCTTTTTGCTAATGAGGTATGGGGGCTCAAACGGAACCACGAAGCCAGAAAACCTGGTAAGGAGCGAAGAATCCTTCCGTTTTATAGAGACGAAAATAAGACAATTTCACCCAAATGGGTAATGGTGAAGCGAGGGAGGCGGAGATACCTTTGTGAAAACACCTAATCCCAAATTCACATGAATCGTTTTCTCATTTTCTCTCTCCCCTTGGTTCTGCTATTGGCTTTCTCCTGCAAGACGCCCGAAGGACCCAGCAGAGACATTCCCGATATCAACGTTAACCTGACCTTTGATCAAAATGGAACCCAGCTCACAGAAATCAGCTTTTCTGGCGATGAGCAACTGGTTGACGGGAATCAGGCCGCCAATGGCTCCTACAATCAGCTCAGCAACCTTTTTGTCATGAATGTCAACGGTGCCCTGGGACAAGTTGGCCCTTCCTTTAGCTACTCCGGCGATACCGGAGGCGTTCGATCCGGGAGCTTTGGCGTGGGAAGCTCGATCCTGAATGTTGCCTCCTTCAACTCCGCAGCGGGTGCCAACTATCAAGCCACCTCTGGGGAACTCACCATTTCTCAGGTACAGGAGTTTGCTCAGGTCGCAAACATAGAGGAATTTTTCATCGACGGTAGCATCAGTTTTACCATGGTCAACCAGTCAGATTCCACCGATGTGATCACCGCCAGTGGTACTTTCAGCGGGGTGAATATCAAGTCCAATTGAGCAGGTCGTTTTCTCGAAAAAGCCGAGATTTCCCCCTGCTCTCCCTGGAAAAAATTTGTACCTTTGACACTCGGGTCATTCAGTCTCATCTTGTTTATGGATGGCAGCATCCAGTTTGGTGAGCTGGCCCCGCAAGGGGAAAGGTGGTCACTCTACCAAAATTTGCGCACTTCTCTATCTGGGGGGTGCGCCTTTTTTTTGTCTGGGTGGATTTCCCCTTATCTTGCCCCCTCATCCAATTTGTATCCATGCAAGAAGTGCTTTCCGCTCGATTTGTTGAGCGTTTTCAACAGTCCCCGTTGCTCGTTTTTGCTCCCGGTAGAATCAACCTCATTGGGGAGCACACGGACTATAACTTGGGCTATGTCATGCCCGCAGCCATTCATTTGGGGATTCAATTTGCGATGGGTCCGACGGAGGATGGGAGTGTTTTTATGGAGGCTTTGGACCTAGGGGAAACCTATGAAGGCCATCTCCAGGAACTGCAACCCGCCGAGCAAGGATGGGCCAACTATTTGCTGGGGATTTGTGCCCAATTGAAACAAGCGGGAAAAGCGCTCTCTGGGTTCCGCGTCATGCTGGGAGGCAACATCCCGGTCGGCTCTGGGCTTTCCTCATCGGCAGCGCTAGAATGTGGATTTTTGTTTGGGTTGAATGAGCTATTTGGGCTCGGATTGGGGCGAATGGAGATGGCCAAAATCGCCCAGGCTGCTGAACACAGCAAATACGTCGGCGTTCAGTGCGGCATCATGGATCAGTTTGCAAGTCTATTTGGGCAATCTGGGCAGGTGGTACAACTGGACTGCCGCTCGATGGAATACGCG
>JBCCCJ010001462.1:0-1678 GCA_039033615.1 Bacteroidota bacterium | reverse complement strand
GGGGTTTTTGTCATCATATCTTATCTGATTTTTGGCTAGGAGGCTTGTAAGGTAAGAGAAAATGTCCTACCTTTATTTTAAGAAACAATAGTCGAAAGACTTTTTGATAAAGAGTTATTACGTGGCTTGAACTAATCACAAAAGCCTGTCATCTGAGGATGACAGGCTTCCTGTTTTTATGGCAAACAACGACTCTATATTTGAAAAAAGGGAGACTTATCTGCGGACTGATCGACGCGCGCGTGAAGGAGCAGCCATAGGACGTCGAGCTTGGCGAGGCCGCTGAACCTGAGGTCTTGGGACAGGTACTTTTTGGCTAGGCTGAACCACAACTACTCGTGGGCGAGGAGTAAAGAAGTAGGGATGGAATCCCATTCCGCCCATAAAAGCGCCACGGCCATAAAATCCAGGGCCAAAACGGTTGAAGCGAGCGGCATCGGCCATATCTTCTGCAAATTCAATCTTGGCTCTTTCTGCTCGGATGACTTGCTTGGTGATCTTCTTTTTCCGTTTCCACGCCTGCTTTTCCGTCTTAGTCATGTCAGACTTATTCATGGCTTTCAGATAATCGAGCTCTTCCAGCGCTTCTTCATACCGATCGGTGTCGATCTGTGGCATTTGCTGGGCCATTGCTGTCCCCATCATCAGGATCAGGGACAAGCTTGTGAGATATTTCAAAAATGGTTTCATGGGGATAAAAGTTTGTGGTTGATGTTTTGGACCGCTAATGTCCTTCCCTATCAAAAACGGGACTTTCCCCCACCAGTTACCACCAAAGTAACAAGCGTGAAGCCTGACCATTGATACGTGAATCCTTACTGAGCCGGAGTGAAGGCCTGTGTTAGAGGATGCGGTCCAATACCTCGATCAACCGATCCACTTCTTCCAGGGTATTGTAGTGAACCATGCTCACCCGAACTACCCCATGGTACGATCGTAGCCCCAGCGAATCAATCAATTTTTTCGCGTAAAAGTCTCCGTAGCGGATACCAATGTTCGCTGCATCCACTTGCTGGACGAGTTCATCGCTTCGTTTTCCTTCTGCAACAAAGGAAATGGTTGGTACCCGCAGTTCTTTATGCCAATCTTTTTCTCCAACGATGCGAACCCCCGCTTTGCTCAAGAGAAACTCCAGCAACCGTTGGGACAACTGTGCCTCATGCTCCGCAATCAAGTCAAATACCGCCACCATTTGCTCTCGCAGGCTCGGTGCTTCCCCATCAAAATGATGTGCATACGCAGCCTGGAGGTAATCCGTCAAGCCCAGCATGCCATAGGTCAGCTCAAAATTGGTGTTGCCAGGTTGAAACTTATAGGGGATGTCGTTCTCTTGAATGAAAGAATGATTGATCCCTGGTAATTCGAGCAAATGCTCCTTTTTTCCGTACAGCAAACCGTAGTGCGGGCCATAGACTTTGTAGGTGCTGAGGACGTAAAAATCCGCATCCAGGGCTTGGACATCTACCAAGCGATGTGGCGCATGGGCCACGCCATCCACCACAATCAACGCCCCTTTTTCATGGACGAAATCACTGATTTCCCGAATGGGATATAGGGTTCCCAAGACGTTGGACGTATGGGTTACACACACCAGGCGGGTATGGGCATTCATCAATGGTTCCAGATCCTCCAGGTGTAATCGCATCGTTTCTGGCCGGACTTCCCAGGTCTGGATCTT
>JBCCCJ010001461.1:0-1686 GCA_039033615.1 Bacteroidota bacterium | reverse complement strand
GATTCTGACAACATCTTTGTGTTTGGGCATTCCATGGGTGCCTTTGAAGCGCCCTATGTGGCTGAAGGCTTCGACGTCAAGGGCATCATGGGTTACGGCTTCCTCGTCGATCGTTGGCATGACTACAACCTTGGCCTAATCACCAAGCAGTTTCCCATCATTGGGACCATGAGCTATGCCGAAGCCCAGGATTTCGCGGATGAAGCGAGGCCTGTTTTGTATGACTTTTACTTCAACAAACTTTCTCCGGGAGAGTTGGATGACAAATACGGGAATGGCTCCGAGATTCTGACTCAGGCCATTGATTATGACGGAAAAGGCTATATCTACGGGCGGACCTATCGCTTCTGGCAAGGGTTGAATGACCTCAATTTGGTCAAGGCCTACAGCAAGTTGCAGGTTCCGGTCCTCGCCATGTATGGGGAAGCGGACATAGAAGCTCTGGACAAAAGTTCGGTAGAGCATCTGGCGTACCTACTCAATCAACAACAAGCAGGGCTGGGAACCTTCCGCTTCATTTCGGGCACAGATCACGCCTTCATCAAAGTAGGTACCAGAAGGGATGGCTGGCTGCTCAAACAAAGTGGGGGCTATGGCCAACACATGGCCCAGAATTTCAATCCCGAAGTGGTGGAGACGGCGGTAGAATGGATGCGGAGCCAGACGAGGGAATGAGGGAGAAACACTATGCGGTCTGGTTCACGGATGAGTTGGCGAATGTGGGAGAGAACCGCTTTGAGTTGAACCAGGAGTGTCAGCTCGAATGAACCGTGTACCAGCCAGCGAGTTGCTTCATTGCGCTTATTGGGAGATTTCCCCCCCATCAATCCATCGTGGGACTGCCCAAAAATCTGTATCTTTCACAAAATGTTTGGACATGCGCTACCTCGATCCGAAAAATGATCTCACCTTCAAAAAAGTCTTTGGGCAGCACCCGCACCTGCTCAAAAGCTTTTTGAATGCCCTGCTCCCGTTAGAGGCTGGGCAGGAGATCGTGGAGCTGGAATATCTGCCTGCCGAACTGGTGCCGGAAATCCCCTTTCTCAAGCACTCCATTGTAGATGTGCGCTGCCAGGACAATCGGGGGCGGCAATTCATCGTCGAGATGCAGATGCTCTGGACCGACACCTTCAAATATCGGGTGCTGTTCAACGCCTCCAAAGCCTACGTCAAACAGCTGGACCGGGGCTATGAGTACAAAGGCTTGCAACCAGTCTATGCGCTCGGACTGGTCAATGCGACCTTCGAGACCGACACCGATTTGCATTACCATCACTACCGGATGATCCACCATGCGATCACCGAAAAGCAGATCGAAGGCCTGGAATTGATATTTGTGGAACTGCCCAAATTCAAAGCCAAGAGCCTTACTGAGAAAAAGCTACAGGTCTTGTGGCTACGCTACCTCACCGAAATTGAGGATCAGACCGAAGACTTACCTGCGGATTTGTTGGAAGTACCAGAAATTCGGGAAGCCATTGAGATTCTCCAGGAAAGTGCCTTCACCAAGGGCGAACTCCTGGCCTACGACAGCTATTGGGACAGCGTTAGCAGCGAAAAGACCCTCATCAGCGATGCCGAGCAGAAGGGTCTGACCCGAGGGCGGCAAGAAGGCCTCCAACTGGCATTGAAAATTGCGCGCTTGCATCAGAGTGGTAGGTCCCTTGCTCAGATTGCTACTGCGGT
>JBCCCJ010001460.1:0-1687 GCA_039033615.1 Bacteroidota bacterium | reverse complement strand
GTTTCTACCGAACTGCGAATCGCTATCGCGCTTCGGTTATTTGGAGGCATGAGATTTCCAGAAACAGGCAGCACGGTAGGGATGCACACCTCGGTAGCATAGGCGCTAGGTGATTCTCATCAGCAGGCGCATCGCGAATGCCATCTCCAACTGACTCAACCGAAGGAGTTGAGACATCTGACGTACCCCCTTCAAAAATCTAGTGCTGTCGGAGCCAAGCAATTGGCCAGATAAAACGCGTTCATTTTTTCGCGGGACAAGGAAGAGAAAAAGGGCAAGTTTTATGGATAAGAACTTTGCTCTTTCATCACTAACTTCTGCTATTCCATTTCAATCATCCAACCTATGAAATCCATCCTGTGCGTGTTAATCGCATTACTCCTTGGTCCGTGGGGCCATGCTCAGTCTGTCCTACTGAGCTATCAGGACACCCACATTGGCCGAAATATGAGTGCCGTCTATACCTGGGGGAAGCGCCACCAATTCTATGGTGGAGTGAAATACCACATCAATCGGCTGATTCACGACAATCAATCCAATATCTTCCACAAGCGATTTTATGCTTCCCATTTGGGGGAGCATCTTGGGCTACAAGCTGGGTATCAATGGCGCATACCCCTTTCGTCTTTCGGTGCCATATTGCCTTTTTACCACAGTCAATTTACCGTAGCTGGCACCAACGGAAGGGATTTGGTCCCTAGCTATTCAGTCATTTCCTTCGATCAACTAAAAGCCCTAGAGCAATTCGTGGGCCTTGCCGCAGAGGCTGGACTGGGAAAGGGATTTTTTGTGGATGCACGAATAGGTGGCGGAGTGGTGTTGTATTGGGACATCCCCTCTGAAGCTGGGCCAAATACGACCTATGTGGGGCCATCAAGTAATTGGGAATTAGGCGGCATGGTGTCCGTTGGAATCGGCTATCGCTGGGGCAAGACTGAACCTTGATTTGCTTATTGTCGCTTTCCCCTCCTCTTTTCCATCAATCAGATACCTATGAGAGTATTATTGTTCCTATCCTTCCTCTGCTGGAGTGTTACCACTCAAGCACAGTCGCTGATTTTCAGCTACCAAGATGTACATATTGGCCGAAATATCAACCTGATCTATCGAAGTCCTGGCCCTCACCATCAGGTGTATGGCGGCCTCAAATTTCAGATCAGCCGGATCTAGCATGACAATGAACCTCGCCTCTTCAAAAAGCGAGTCTACGCGGCCAATTTTTCCCAGCACCTGGGACTTCGGCTGGGTTATCAGTATCAAATTCCGCTTAGCTCTCGCAGCCGTCTTTCCTTGTTTTGCGACCATCAACTCACGCGCTCCGCCACCCGTACGAGTTTGCCAGTTCCTATTGAAACCCTGGATACGACGGTTTTTTCTACCCTGGAATCGACTGGCTTTGAGATCCTGAATATGTGGGAACAAACGGCTGGTCTGGGCTTGGAAGCTCTCCTGACCGAGAAGGTGTTCATGGCTTTCCAAGCAGGCATAGGCAGTGCCTTTTTCTGGTCTATCCCCGAAACCACCACGAGAGGAGAGCCTTATGATGGGCCAAGGGAATTGTGGCAGCTAGCCTATACGTTTTCTTTGGGGCTGGGATATCGGTTAGGGAGGTAAGGTACAGAGCTCGTAGGATTCCCGAACCTCTACGCCTACCTCCAGCAAAGAAAAGGATGACAAATATCTCCCT
>JBCCCJ010001459.1:0-1699 GCA_039033615.1 Bacteroidota bacterium | reverse complement strand
TGGCCAACCCGCCTGTGTGGTGAGTGCTCCGCTATGAAGCCATCATTTGGACTTTTGTCCAGTGGTGTGGGTCGTCGCAGTTGAGCTAGAAGGTTATGAGAGAATTGAGCATTCAGGTCAGTTCCTCTTCAACTGGATGCTGGAGAAAAAACATCTGGTCTACAAATTGGTAAGAGTAGGAGACGCTAGTGAGCTGGAGATTCATGGATTGATCGCTTTGCTAGATGTGCCTGCGGAATTTCGAATTCATATACAGCTCATCGAAAGTGCCAATGACAACAAATCCCCTCATAAGAAGATGGATCGTGTTGCAGGATGTTTGCTATCATTTGCCGTTCAGCTAGCTTTTGAAAAAGGATATAACGGGTTTACTTCCTTATTGCCCAAGACCCAACTCATATCTCTCTACGTAGAAAAATATGGGTTCACACAATATGGAAGGCAGCTAGCGATTGAGGGCAAAGCATTGATTCACTTGATTCAACAATACCAATAACATGAATTACAGCGAAATATATCAGCGACTTCGAGAAACGTATTCTGATCGGGAAATTGCAGAATCAATGCTCATTCCTGAGGAGTTGTCCGAAGCGGAACGCATAGAAGCAGATCGGGAACTCCTTGCCTATCGGATGAAACTGATGCGAGAGATGAGCGAGGAAGATCAGATTCTTTCTGATGTTATGCGATTGCGATTTCAAATGGAAACCTATGTAAAGGCTTCTCCCTTTTCTTTTGACAAGACCTTTGGTAAGCAGGTAAAAGAATACCTACGGATTACCAAGCGTACCCAACAACAGCTAGCAGGCGAATTGTCTATTCACCATTCCAAGCTCAGCCGGATCATCAACGACAAGGAAGAGCCAAATGTCGAATTGTGTTATCGCCTTGAAAAACATACGGGAGGATTGATACAAGCACTAACTTGGTGGAGATTGGCAGTCAAAAAGCAAGAATTCATCATTGCCGCTGATGAGCAAAGAAGGGAAGTTGAGCAAGCGAAGGTGACGAATTACCTGAAAGCTAGTTGAGCATCGCTCCCATTTTTCTGACTCATTCGCCATTGAAAGATCTCACGATTTCCCTTTTATGCCCTCTCCCTCCCAACTTCCCTGGATCAAACGCGGCTATCAGGTATTTGCCTACGAAGGACCCTTGGGCCTGAAGGTAGAGCGACTCGCCAAGACCGTCGGCAAGAACAAATCTTCCTTCTACTACCATTTCGCTGACCTGGAGGTCTTCACCGAGCAATTGCTGACCCAACATCTGGCCCAAGCGAAAATCATGGGCGAAAAAGAAGCCGCTTGTCAGTCTTTGGAGGAATTGATCGACATTGTGTTGGAGCATCGCCTAGATCTGCTGTTCAATCGCCAATTGCGAATCCACCGCGAGAATCCCGATTTTCTCGCCTGCTTTACCCAGGTCAACCAAATGACCCTGCCCGCCTTCCTCGGCATCTGGTCTAAGATTCTCGACTTGCAGACTCACGTTCACCTCGCTGGCCTCGTCCTCCAACTCAGTATGGAGAACTTTTTCCTCCAACTCACTGATGAAACCCTCCATCGGGAATGGTTGATGGGGTATTTTCATCAATTGCAGACGCTGGTGTGGGAGTTTAAGAAAACGGGGAAAGTGCCGGGCGCGCTGGAGCGGGGGTGAGGGTGCGGTTTAAAGACTTTTCTGATACTCCGCTCTCGCT
>JBCCCJ010001458.1:0-1705 GCA_039033615.1 Bacteroidota bacterium | reverse complement strand
CCGGCAAGATGCATTTCATCGGCCCCGATCAGTATCACGGTTTCGAAAAACGCCTGACGCCCGATCTCTACCCGGCTGATTTCAGCTGGGTCCCGAACTCTTAGCGTTGCTCCAAAGGCACATATTCACGGGTCGTAGGACCGACATAGATCTGACGAGGTCGACCGATGGGTTCGTTGCCTTCGCGCATTTCTTTCCACTGGCTGACCCAGCCTGGCATCCGTCCCAAAGCAAACATCACCGTGAACATATCCACGGGAATCCCGAGGGCGCGATAGATGATGCCGGAGTAGAAATCTACGTTGGGGAAGAGCTTGCGCTTAGAGAAATACTCATCTGCTAGCGCTGCTTTTTCCAGCCCCTTGGCGATGTCAACCACGTCGTCTTCCAGGTTGAGCAACTCCAACACTTCGTCCACATATTTTTTGATCACCTTGGCGCGAGGGTCATAGTTTTTGTATACCCGGTGTCCAAAACCCATCAAACGGAAGGGATCTGCTTTGTCCTTGGCCTTGGCGAGGTATCTATCCGTATCTCCTCCGTCCTGGCGAATGGACTCCAACATTTCCAATACTGCCTGATTGGCGCCCCCGTGAAGCGGCCCCCAAAGGGCATTGTTCCCTGCGGCCAGAGCTGCAAACAGGTTCACGTGAGAGGAGCCGACAAAGCGAACGGTAGAAGCAGAACAGTTCTGCTCGTGGTCGGCGTGAAGAATCAATAAGGTATCGAAAGCTTCGGCAATCTTGGCATCAACCTTACCGAAGGTCATATTCAGGAAATTCTCGATGTAGCCCAGACTCGGATCAGGAGCGATGTATGCTTGTCCGGTTTTGCGACGATAGATATAGGCCGCCATCACGGGCATATTGGCCAAGGCTCGGTAGATGCTTTTCCAGCGGACTTCTTCGTCAGACCAAGAATCTAAGGTGCCGGGATAAAATCCGGTCATAGCGTTGAGCAGGACAGACAACATGCCCATGGGATGGGTTTCGTCGGGCAAGGCGTCCAGCAATTGAGTCGCATGTGCAGGCAGACCCGTTTCAGCCGCAATTTTGGCTTGAAAATCGCTCAGTTGATCCTGATTAGGTAGGTCTCCATGCAACAACAAATGACACACTTCCAGGAAAGAAGATTTTTCTGCCAAATCCTCGATGCGGTAACCGCGGTGTTCCAAGACGCCATTTGCGCCGTCGATGTAGGTAATTGTACTTTGGGTAGAACCGGTGTTTTTGAAGCCAACATCCAGGGTTACGTAGCCAGTCTCTCCACGCAATGTGGAGATGACCATGCCTTTTTCGTCGTAGGTGCCCACGACCACTGGAATTTCAGCTTGTTTGTCGCCAGCTTGTAGCGTAGCGGTTTCGTTTATTTCCATAGTCCTTGCTATAGGTTTGGGAAGGTTGAACAAAGAAGGGGTTTCTTACTCATAAATCCCTCAAAATTACAGAATAAGCCGGAATAATTGAAAGTAATTTTCCAGCCTGAGGGTACAGTAGAGGACTTCTTACCCTAAACAATCGGTTGCAGGTGTAGAATGTTTTCAGAATTTTTCCAATTCTTCCAGGGCCTCTTTGAATCCCCCACTCAAAATGGGAAAGCGACACCAGGTCTTGGGATCCAGATTGGCGTCATCGACGTGAAAAGAGGGGGCATAACGCTCCCGTTTCCACTGATTACGCGACCAAAGCACAAAAAATTTCCGAAT
>JBCCCJ010001457.1:0-1711 GCA_039033615.1 Bacteroidota bacterium | reverse complement strand
TAGAAACACAAAATAACAATGTAAATGCTTGTCGTTTTTATGCTAAACGAAATTGTTATCTTGGTGGAATTCACGCAGCTGCGTACGAAGATTTTCCATCTGAAATTCAATTTCTTTTCTATAAAAACATTTAGATGAAAGGATTGACATTCAAAAATATTACAGGCACAACAATTTAACCTACCCACAAAAAAATCTATCCGCGACCCTCCGCTAATGCTACGAACCAGGTATAATTGGCGTTAGGCGAATCATAAAAAATTAGACAACTGTACAGAATGAGATAAATAACGTGAGTTTTGCTTAAGAAAAATTGTATCTGACTGTTAATGAGCAACTTCCTCCCCTTACGCGCCCTCTCCCGCGATGCGGGATCTTCGACCCGGGGGAGATTGTTCTACAATCACAGATTGTCCCCGTCGAACTAAGAGAGATCCCGCTTTGTCGAAGATGCCGCACAGCGGTAGGGAGCAGGGGGTTGGGAGTGGGTAAAGTCCTGAATATAAATACTATTTATCCAAAATTTACGTTATCACAAGGTGCAAATAAACTTGGCGAAAGAGCAGCAGATTTTATCGAGGCATTTGGCTCAGACATCATCCTCAATGACTGAGTCGATGATGATTCATCCAGCTAGCCTCTTTTGACAGCATATGGGCACATCCCCAACCCCCTACCATCATGAGCGAAACCCAATTTGGTACCTTTGAAGACTTGTTAGCAATCACTGACGAGGCGATTCGCCCGCTTGCCATCCGCTTGCGGGAAATCATCCTGGAACTTGATCCCAAGGCCTGTGAGGTGGTACGCCTGGGAGATAAGGCAGCAACTTTTGGGGTCGGACCTAAGAAAATGAGTGAGGGATATGCCTATCTCATGCCCAACAAAAAATGGGTCAATTTGGGCTTTTACAGAGGCGCGGTTTTGGCTGACGAAACCGGTCTCTTAGAAGGAACTGGCAAGAAACTGCGGCATATCAAGATGCACAGCCTCGACGATGCCAATCGACCAGCAGTGAAAGCGCTCTTGACGCTCGCATTGGCAGAACGGAAGCAGGCGCTGAATCGGGAATAGCATGAGCTGCTAGCGTACTCAGAAGTAAAGTCCTTTTGAACCCGGAATGAAGCAATTCACCAATCGAGTAACCAAGTCATGCAAACACACATCGAAACCCATCGACTGATCCTGAGAGAATTAGAAGAAAGAGACGTTCAGGGAATCTTTGATCTGGATTCAGACCCGGAGGTCCACCGATACCTTGGGGAGCAGCCCATCAAGCGCCTGCAAGAAGCGGAGGCCATCATCCAGTATGTGCGCAACCAATATGAAGCCGACGGAATCGGACGCTGGGCGGTGATCGAAAAAGCGAGTCAGGAGTTTGTCGGCTGGGCGGGCTTGAAATTTGAGCGAGAGGTACGGCAAGACATGCACTATTATGATCTCGGCTATCGGTTGAAAAAGAAATTTTGGGGTAAGGGCATCGCCACAGAAGCAGCGAGGGAGGCACTTGCCTATGGATTCCAGGAAATGAATCTTCCCAAGATCTATGGCGGAGCTCACATCGACAACATTGGCTCCAACAAAGTCCTGCAAAAAGTGGGCTTTACATTCTTGGAGACCTTTGACTATGAGGACGCACCTCATCATTGGTATGGACTTGCCCGACAGGATTGGCAGGCAAAGTGAGTGGGCAGGCTGAGCCTACCGAAGC
>JBCCCJ010001456.1:0-1712 GCA_039033615.1 Bacteroidota bacterium | reverse complement strand
GGCGATTTGGTGGGCAGCGGATTGTATGGTTCGTTGCCGGACAACTCTGCGCACCTGGGTCGGGGAGGATTCACCGGAGAGGAAGCAGATTATTACAAATTCAAAGTTCCTCAGCTGTACAACTTGAAGGACTCGCCTTTTTACGGACATGGCGGCACTTTTACTTCCATCAAGGAAGTGATTGAGTACAAAAACAGTGGGATTCCAGCCAAAGTAGAAGTGGTCAATTCTCCTCAATTGGCGGAGAACTTTGGCCCCATTGGTTTGACAGATGCTGAAGTGGATCAGTTGACCGCATTCATTGAATCCGCGCTTCACGATCCCAACCTCCATCGCTATGTGCCTCGCCAAACCATGTCAGGGATGTGCTTTCCCAATGCGGATAGTCTGTCCCGAGATGATTTGGGATGCCTGTAAAGAAATGTAGAAATACCTACCTACGATTTTCAATCGCTGGCCTTTTTCTCAGGAAGAAGGTCAGATTTTTTTGGGAGATCAAAAAAAAAGCGAGTTTCGAGGCTTGAAAATGAATCAACACCCCCGACATGACCAAGAAAAGCTTAAAAGACGAAGCCCTCCATTACCACGAAGACATTCGGCCTGGAAAAATTGAAGTCATTCCAACCAAATCTACTGCCAATCAGCGAGACCTATCCTTGGCGTATTCTCCAGGCGTAGCAGAGCCATGTCTGGAAATCCATCGAAATCCAGAGACTGCCTACCGATATACCGCAAAAGGAAACTTGGTCGCCGTGATCAGCAATGGAACGGCCGTGCTGGGATTGGGAGATATTGGAGCAGTGGCGGGTAAGCCTGTGATGGAAGGAAAGGGCCTGTTGTTCAAAATCTATGCGGACATCGACTGTTTTGACCTGGAGTTGGATACCAAAGACGTGGATGAATTCATTCGCACCGTCAAAATCCTCGAACCTACCTTTGGCGGAATCAACCTGGAGGACATTTCCGCTCCGGCTTGTTTTGAGATAGAAGAACGACTCAAGAAAGAGTTGAACATTCCCGTCATGCATGACGATCAGCACGGGACGGCCATCATCAGCGGGGCAGCCTTGTTGAATGCGTTGGAATTGGTGGGGAAAAAGATCGAAGACGTGAGGATCGTGGTGAATGGCGCAGGAGCTTCAGCCATTTCCTGTACTCGTCTGTATGTATCGCTAGGTGCAAGGAAAGAACACATCTTCATGTACGATTCCAAAGGACTCATTCATGGAGATCGCACCAACCTGAACGGGAAAAAGCCAGAATTTATCAACAATTCGGTGCCCAAGGAGACCAGTCTTGCCCAGATTCTCGAAGGAGCAGATGTCTTCATCGGCCTTTCCAAAGGCAATGTCCTAAGCCAGGAAATGGTCAAAGGCATGGCCGAAAATCCGATCATTTTCGCGATGGCGAATCCCGATCCGGAAATTACCTATGAAGCCGCTACTGAAGCTCGTCCTGACTGCATCATGGCGACCGGGCGCTCAGACTACCCCAATCAAGTCAACAATGTCTTGGGCTTTCCTTTCATTTTCAGGGGCGCGCTAGATGTTCGGGCCACAGAGATCAATGAAGAAATGAAATTGGCGGCGGTACGAGCCTTGGCGGAATTGGCCAAAAAGCCCGTGCCAGATATGGTGAACATGGCCTACAATGACGCCAACCTTCGATTCAACCGAGAATATATCATTCCCAAACCCGTAGATCCCCGCCTC
>JBCCCJ010001455.1:0-1714 GCA_039033615.1 Bacteroidota bacterium | reverse complement strand
GGCATCTTCGGAGAAGTCTTTGAGACTCAACACAGCGAAAGTGCATACCCCGTCGATCAAGCTGACCATTCAATAAGTCCACAGGAATGTTCTGCACCGCTTCCATCCGACCAATTTCCGCCAGGATCAGTTCCTGAAAGTCAGCGTATTGTGGATCAGCCAGCAGTTGATAATAGATGCCGATTTGTTGGCTCACTTCTGCTGTATCCAGATTGTTGAGGATTTCCACCCGCGCCTGATCGTAGGTGCGCTGGGCATAGCCGGGATCGGCGAGAATCTGCCCGATCAATTCCTGGCGTTCTGCTGCTGCGGTATTGTTCCGGTTGAGCAAATTCATGCCCGCAGAAAATTCTGCTTCTGTAGCCTTCCTGCCAAGCAGGGAGATGTAGAGCTTGTTGAGATAATTTTCCTTGACCACTTCTGCCACCCCCACATCCGGCGGGGCGGTATTGTCGGGGATCACAATGATTTCTCCTGCTTCTCCACAAGCAAACAGGAGGAGCATGGGTAGGCACAGGCAAAGGGAACGCAGCATAGTAGGTGCTTGTTTTTCCAAAGACGATCCTTTGACTGCATTCGCTGCGAAAAGTTTAATGGAGCTTGCTACCTTCGTAAAAATTTTTGCCCCATGAGCGAAAAGAAACCCGCCAATCAACGCCCAGATGAAGATTTGACGACCCAACAAGCGGAAGAAGAACGCCTGCGAGATCCTGGGTTAGGGACGATTGCCAGTACCGTCAATCAGCGCCTGATCAACAAGGATGGGACCTTCAACATTCGGCGGACCGGGAGTTACTGGCGCTTGCTCCACCCATATCAACTGTTGATCTCTATGCCCTGGTGGAAATTTGGGCTGGTGGTGTTTGCCTCTTATATCCTGATCAATAGCTGTTTTGCGCTGGTCTACCTTACCGTAGGAGTACAAACCCTTTCAGGCGCGCCCCAAACTGGTTGGTTGCAACAATTTTCCCATGCCTTCTTCTTCAGTGTGCAAACCATCACAACCGTTGGCTATGGCACCATCAGCCCCAAAGGAATGATTGTCAACCTGATCGCATCATTTGAAGCGATGGTGGGGTTATTGGGCTTTGCGATGGCCTCGGGGCTGATGTACGGTCGCTTTTCTCGGGCTACTGCCAACGTTGCTTTCAGTGACAACATCCTGATTGCTCCCTATGGAGACGTCAATGGCCTGATGTTTCGCATTGGGAATCGGCGCAAAAATCAATTGATCGAGCTACATATTCGGGTGGTCTTGATGTATTACGAGCATACCCAAACCGGCATTGTGAGGCGGTTCTACCCGCTTGAGTTGGAACGAGATTCGGTAGCCCTTTTCCCCTTGACCTGGACGGTGGTTCATCCGATGGACGAAAATAGTCCCCTCCTTCGCTATGGGCGGGAAGCCCTGGAAGCCTCGGAAGCGGAAATCATGATCAACCTCAAAGGGTTTGATGATACCTTCTCTCAGGTGGTTCATCTCCGTCATTCTTATTTGGCTTCCGAGATGATTTGGGGAGCCAAATTTACGCCTGCATTTTTCCATGACGAAGATGGCATGATGGTGCTCGATTTGGATGAAGTGGGCAGCTTCAAAAAAGCGACCTTGAATGCCAATCCTACCTATCAGGGAGATCTCACCACAGATCCTGGCAATCAGCTCGAAACAAAAAGACAGCCAGAAAGTTGACGAAGGCAAATACCCCCTGTATAG
>JBCCCJ010001454.1:0-1714 GCA_039033615.1 Bacteroidota bacterium | reverse complement strand
TTTAGTGCCTGCCTGTGCTACCGATATGTCGGCCCCTACAGGACCGCAGTCTGCGACCAGGAACCCTTGGTATCCCAAGCGTCCCGTAGGGACGAATAGGTAGGTAGAAATGGCTTTTGATCTTCGGATCAGGCGTGCCGTAGGTACGCCTATATGAAGGATTGTCCCCATCATGGCCCTCTTCGCAGACCCTGGAATACTCCATGCTTAGAGATGTTATCGCCCTGCTTTTTTCTCCCTTCCATTCGGAATTTTAGGTAAAAATGATCACATTCAGATAGTGAAAAGGCTATGTAGAGAAGGAACAACACACAAATGGAAAAGGATGACTGCTTCTGCGAAACCCCCCATCTGGTTTTGGATTGTATCTGGAATCGCCTTGCTCTGGAACGTCATCGGCGTCGCCAATTACCTGCTCCAAGTAACCATGAGTCCCGAGGCCCTGGCTGCTTTGCCAGAAGCTCAGCAGCAATTGTTGGAAAATACGCCCGTCTGGGCGAATGCCGGATTTGCCCTGGCAGTCTGGGGAGGAGCGATAGGAAGCCTCTTTCTGCTGATTCGAAAAAGCTATGCCGTGCCCGCCTTCGTGGTCTCTTTGATCGGCATTTTGATCCAGCAAGTGTATGGCGTCTTTTTGAGTGATGCCTGGGAAGTGCTCGGAGCAGGTGGGGTGGTATTGCCGCTGGTGGTACTGGGGTTCGGGATCTTCTTACTTTGGTTTTCCCGCAAAGCTCGGGCAGAGCGCTGGGTCTATTGAGCGAAGCAGAAGTGGTTTTGGGCGAGATCGCAGCCCCCTCAAAAAAAATACCCCTGCCGCAATCATGCAGTAGGGGTAATGCTGTTAGCCTGCTTTGTGCAGACCACATTCCGTTTTCTGAAATCCGGCCCATCGGCCTTCTCGCCCTGCACCTTTGAGGGTGCATTGCCGACAACCAACAGATCCGTAGCCCTCAGCCTCCAGAGGATGCTCAGGGAGTTCAAAAATGGTTTTGTACAATTCTGCTTGCTCCTGGTCCATGTCAATCAAGGGATAAAAACGAAGCATGTCGTCTTTTTCCCGAAACAAGGGCATGGAGCGCCGAAATTGATTGGTACCACCGATCATACCCGAAATCCATATATCATGCCCCGCCTTGAATGGCGCTAAGGGCTCAACTTTGTTGACAAAACAGCAGGCATCTGGCTCATAGGTCCAGGTGTAGTTCATGCGCGTGTACGCATGGGCATTCAAGCTGGGAGCCACTGACTGCACGTTGAGATCCCATTTGTCCTCCAAGAGATCTTTGTAGGCATGGGTCTCGCGAAAGTGATAGCGAGTGTCAATGAAATGGATCGGATGTTCAGGTCGCACCTTATGTAGGAGATGTAGTAAGATGGCTGATGTCGTCCCAAAAGAGGAAGTCACCAGCACCCTGTCGAAGTCCCGGAAAATATTCTCCAACCTTTCCCGGTGATCATATGGTGCATATTCTGCACACAGGGTTTTGATATCCATAACGCAAACGGTTAGGGTGAAACAGAACGAGCTGAGCTCCAAAAGGTTCTCAACTTGTTACAAACAAGGAGATGCTGAACAATTCCGCTACGTCAAAGAGCTGAGGATCAATGCCTCTAGTATACTGGTAAGCTGGGGTCAATGTTTTTGGCATAGGCCGTAACCCCTCCAACGAGGTTGTAAAGATTGGTAAAACCCTTTTCGGATTCAAGTTTTCGC
>JBCCCJ010001453.1:0-1726 GCA_039033615.1 Bacteroidota bacterium | reverse complement strand
TGCAGGACTTCATCTCCTGGCAAGCGGTAAGTCATTTCGTAAGTTCCCGTATCTAAACCACTGTAATCGAATCGGAAATTCAATCGTCCTTCACAAGGGTTTGTGGGGCTTAACAGGATTAGTTGGTCAGTAATATCTACTGTCTCTTGGGGACCGCTTAATTCGAAGCGTCCTCCCGCATCCCCAGTGATCAATAGGTCAGTTGTATCGTTTTGCCCATCTTGGCAAAAGGGTAACCTGCCCTCAGAATCTACTCCAATAAAATTCCAGTCAGGTGTGAGAAAGGGTGCATCAAATTCCAGTAATTCACTTGTATTGGCACATTCGCCATTTTTAGCGATTAATTGGATAGCCACTCGATCTGACTGCAAAAAGCCAACGACCTCTACCCAAGAATCTTTGCTGGTGATAGATGGTTCTGCCACTCCGTTTACTACCCAGGTATATGTTTCTGCTTGATCAGATGAAACATTCCTCCCCGTCAATTCGATGCCAATCAGTAAGCAGTTGTCGTCATACTCGAAAGCAGATTCTAGCTCTATCTGCGCATCCGGCTGCTTGACAAAGGTCATTGCCTGGGGCTCACTCACCGCAGCACAAAACTCTTCCGAGTCATCAAAGCGGTAGCGGAGCATCAAACTTAGGGCAGTCGCTCCTTCCTCAAATAGCGACAACACATCGAAATGAATTCCATCTGAATCCACAGTTTCCAATACCTGATAGCTGCTGCCCCCATTTACCGAAACCTCAAGGATGCCGCCATCCTGAGTTGGGGTTAGCGCGATGAGATGTTCGCTTGCCCCAAAAGGAATACAGGTTTTTGCTGCCTCCACCTCAAATTCCACCTCAGCCTTTGGTTTCACCCGCACGGTCAGGGTATCGGCGGTACCATCGACCACGTAGGTAAAGGTGATCAGACCATCCGCGACATCTGCCGGAATAAAGGCAGGTTGCCCATTGGCATCGGTTCCCACTCCGGGTCCACTCACGGTCCCACCTGCGGGGTCCAAAATGAAGGAATAGACTGATTCATCTCCTTCACAAAACACCAACTGATCCAACAAAACGATGGGTCGCGGACGAGCCATAACGTAGGCCACGTTGATGCCGTCGGAACTGGTTCGATAGGGCAAGGCAAAGTCTGCGATCAGGATGTCGGTTTGGCCTGATCTCTGCTGCCCAACTGTGGTAGCGGCTGCAGATACATTGGGCAATTCTTGGGGAAAAACGAGCTGATCGCGGAGGTCACTCAACGGCTCCTGAGTGATCAGCACTTTGCTGGCAGGAACTCCCAAATTTTCCTGATCATACGCTTCCAAAAGAGTTGCAGCATCTGTATACACCAGCACCAGGGTACCTCCTTTGGGGACGCCAGCAAGGTGTTCCATGCCAGGATGTAGCGCGGCGAATTTATGGAAGCAATGCTGATCCAGGACTGCTTCAAAGCGCTCTCGATAGCTCCGTGCCAGGGTCATGAAGCCATAGAAGTTGATTTGGCTGGCCACCAATTTACCTCCTTCTTCCGCTACAAGTAACCGATAGAGGGTCTCGAATTCACCAATCTGAGCCAAAGAAGCGATATTACTACTCACCAATTTGGGTTCGACTGGGATCATTTGAGTATTCCCGTCCACATCTGGAAATTCTACTTCTATCACCGTAGGGCTAGCGAGAGATAGTTCGAGCTGGGCTTCAGCAGTCATCCATTGAAAAACGGTTGGCTGAC
>JBCCCJ010001452.1:0-1731 GCA_039033615.1 Bacteroidota bacterium | reverse complement strand
GATTGAGGCGATCAAGTCGGGGCGAGTAGGCTACTTTGGGATCGATGTCTATGAACGTGGAGAAAAAGCAGCAGATTATGCTAAGCGCCACGGTGTTGCCCGCTGGTATGACAATGCGGACGCTCTGATCGCTGATCCAGAAGTCAATGCGGTCTACGTAGCGACGCCTCCGGGATCTCACCTGGAATATGCGCTGAAGGTGGCTGAAGCAGGCAAGCCTTGTTATGTGGAGAAACCCATGGCGCGGACTTTTGAGGAATGCCAGAAAATGGTCTCCGCTTTTGTAGAGAAAGACCTCCCCTTATATGTGGCATATTATCGGCGGCGGCTCCCTTTATTTGAAAAGGTCAAGGAATTGTTGGCGGAGGAAGCCGTAGGAGAAGTGCGCTACGTGAACCTACAACTGCAGCAAGCTCCCAAGTCTAGCGATCTCTCTGGCGAGGCCAATTGGCGGGTAGATCCGAGCATCGCTGGCGGCGGCTACTTTTTTGACTTGGCCTCTCACCAATTGGATTTGCTGGATTATTTATTAGGCCCCATCAACGAGGTCCACGGGATATCCACCAATCAGGCGGGCTTGTATCAGGCAGAAGATGCGGTAGTCGCTGCGTTTGAATTCGCCTCCGGGGCCGTAGCGACTGGAAATTGGAATTTCTCGGTTGCTCCAGAAGCAAGTCAGGATCTGCTGGAAATCGTTGGCAATACTGGGAAAATTCGCTTTTCTACCTTTGCGGATCACCCCCTAGAATTGATCACTTCAGCGGGGCATCAACACTGGAACTTCCAGAATCCCGAGCACATTCAATCTGGCCTGCTAGAAACCGTCATCGCCGACTTGAGAGGCACCGGAGAATGTCCCAGCACAGGTCGAAGTGCCGCTCGTACCAATTGGGTGATGGGGGAAATGGTCCAGGAAGAGGAGGAATAAAGAAGGATGCTTTTCCTTAAAACAAATCCTTGAATTCGTAGAATCCGGTCCTGTTTTTCAACCACTCGGCGGCAATCACAGCCCCCAAGGCAAACCCTCTGCGATTCCGCGCTTGGTGTGAGATGGTGATGCTGTCGATTTCGGACGAATAGCACACCGTGTGCTCTCCCACGATGTCTCCCGAGCGGACAAATCCAACCGAGAGTTCTTCTGGTTCAGGAGGTCGGTTGGTGAGTTCTACTGAGGCGACCTGCTTTTTTCGGTCCAGGTGTTCCACAATTTCTGCCGCAAGGGCATGGGCGGTACCACTAGGCCCGTCGGCTTTCCATCGATGATGGCGTTCTTCTAAAAAGCAGTCGTACTCCGGATACTGATTCATGAGCTGGGCCAACTGTCGATTCAGCTTGGAGAGAATGTTTACCCCAATGGAGAAATTGGCACTGAACAGAAAACTGGCTTGCTTACGTTCCACAAACTGCCTGACCTGGTCCATGCGATCGTACCAGCCTGTGGTCCCACTGACCATGGGCAATCCGAGGCTGAGGACCGCGTCAATGTTTTCTAAGAAACTTTCAGGATGGGTAAACTCAATGACAATGTCCGTCTTTTGGGGCTGTAATTGAGAGAGATCCTGTCGATTGTTGAGGTCAATGCGGGCGCTGATTTCATGTCCTCTTTTCAAGGCCTCTTTTTCGATGGCATGGCCCATTTTCCCGTAGCCGAGCAAAGCAATTCGCATACGCTGAAATTAGTTGATAGACCAATTTGGGGAAAAGAAGTAGGGGCTGCAAGTGGAAATGCAG
>JBCCCJ010001451.1:0-1743 GCA_039033615.1 Bacteroidota bacterium | reverse complement strand
GTACAAATTTTGAGCATCTTTAGAAAGTCCCACCATAGATTTGAGTTTCAACAACTCAAAAATACAACTTCACAGAGTTATGAGGTAGGAAAGTGGGTTGAACGTTGGCGGAAGCAGTTATTCGGGATGTGCGAACCAGCTTCCCTTGCACATCAAATAAGCGCCATTCGACCTCTTCCTGAATATGTTGGGGCAATTCTACGGTCAAAATGTCTCCCGCTGGGACTGGATACAGCTTGATGCTTCCAATGATTTCAGCTTCGTTAGAAACGGTTTGGGAGCAGATCACATCGGTATTCAGGGGCAGGTCGGTAACCGTAACTGCCATACTGTCAACCACTTCTATGGTCACCGTTTCTGCCAGCGGGACATTTGCAAAGACATCTACCGAAAGACTAGCCGAAGTAAAATCGAGACTTCCTACGCTACACGCATTTTCCCCATCCAGAGTTGTGGTGAGCAAATAGACCGTACCTGACGCATTGGCGTTGACCAGAAGGCGACCCTGATCGATGGGAATGCCGCCCCCGGCTCCCTGAAACGGAAAATGATTGTAGGCTCGGGTCCATTCCACCACCCCCATCTCATCCACCTGCCAGGCGATGCCGTCGGAATTATTCGCCCCAAACGCGCTCCCATACACCCGCATAGAACCATTGGCCCTCGGAGAGAGGCTGCCCGCAAATTCCGTGAACAACTCTGTTCGTTTGTATTCCCGCGCCCACCGAAGACTGCCATCCACATTCAGCTGCATCAACCAGGGGTTTTGGGTATTGGGAGCAGCGGTATCCGTGATCGTCCCGCTCAGCCAGAGGTAACCATTTGCATCTAAGGTGATGGCATTGCCGCTGACAGATCGGCCAAAGAAGTAGCGCTGAAACCATTGCAAGCCATTTTCGGTCAGCTCCGCCACGAATTGAATGGAATAAGCAGAGTCAGCGTCGACCTGATCTCCCGTCAGATAATAGGTGCCCTGTCCATCAGTGGTGGCTGCTTCGAATTTGAGGCCGTTGTTCGCGAAGCTGTAGGCATATTCGCTGATGATGTCGCCATCTTTGGTGGTGTGGAGGATTTTGGTGGCGGTATTGGTAACTCCCTTGCGAATGACCATGATCAAGCTGCTATCTGCCTGTTCGAAGATTTCTTCTACCCGATCATCAAAGGAATCCGAGTACAGCTTGTGCCACAAGATATTCCCTGCCGTGTCCAGTTTGAATACACTCCCGCCATTGGTGAGTGAGAAATCCTGCCGCATCGTTCCCCCAATCAACACATGACCATCTCTCAGGTGGGTGATATAAGAAAAATCATCATTCCTCAAGCCCTTGAAACGCTTGCTCCACAGCGGGCGGAATTCCGCATCGGTTTTGACGACCAAGGCCAGGGCTGAATCCGCAAAATTTCGTGGGTAGGCAAAGGAGGAAAAGAGCCAACTCTCATCAGCAAGTTGGACCCCGTCGGATAGCCCTAATCGAAAATCGTCCAGGGTAATTTCACGTTCGATCAAGGGTTGGGAGAAAGCCAATTGGCACCCCAGCAGGAAGAGGAAGCATAGGTATTTCATCGCAGAAAAGGATTAGTCAAAGTGAATGTACAAAAAGGTGCAGAGATTTTGAGGGAGGGTATGGGTGTACGGCACATGTCACAAATTCACTGGTGATGTTGGGATATGTGGCAGTCGCTCCGCGCCTGCTCCCAACTCTTTTCTCTTCGATTTGCTACCGAAATGCCATCCCTCCGGGC
>JBCCCJ010001450.1:0-1750 GCA_039033615.1 Bacteroidota bacterium | reverse complement strand
TCTTCGTCATACAAATCAAAGAGATAAGCCCTGCCCGCCGAAACCGGGTCGGTAAGTCCGTCGGGATACACCATGGCTCTCCCTTGCAGTTGGGCTTCTCCTTTTCCCTCCAGGGTCAAGCGAAATATGCCGCCAGTGCCACTCA
The DNA here is from genome assembly GCA_039033615.1 of Bacteroidota bacterium. Taxonomy (GTDB): domain Bacteria; phylum Bacteroidota; class Bacteroidia; order J057; family J057; genus JBCCCJ01. Next base: position 1,605 of record JBCCCJ010001450.1, on the reverse strand, counting down.
CGCCCCCATTGTACCCATACACCCCAGCCCATAAATCATCTATGCCGTCTCCGTCAAGGTCGCCGGGAGACGCCAGGGCACTACCCAAACCAGCAAAAACCCCCAACGCCTGATTGAGGTTGCCATCGTCTTCGCTGATGGTGGCAAAGCCCCGTAGAATCCCATATCCTCCGGTGAAGAGGAGGTATAGTCGACCTTCTCCACTGCCATTGCCGAGGGTATTGGTGCGGGGTGCCCCAACTGCCACTTCGCCTCGCCCGTCTCCATCCAGATCACCGACTTGGCTCACACTCCAGCCGAAGTAATCAAAGTCGCTCAAGGTGTCCTGCAACTGAGGGTGGCTGCCATTGATGACGGAAGAAGCCGTATTGACAGTCCCATCGGCTTGCATCTGCAAAAACCAGACAGCTCCCCGGAAGGCACCCCCTTGATCGCTGCCGTAGGCTCCTACTGCCAAATCTGGTCGTTCGTCTCCATTGATGTCATCGAGCAAGGCGATGCTACATCCAAAATGATCGTTGGGGGTAAGGACGCGGTTGAAGTTGCCTTCGGTTTCACTGATGCGCTGAAAGCTATTCACCGTTCCATCGGCATTCAGGAAGAGAATGTGCAAGGCTCCACGACTTGCATTGAAGCCCCAGGAACCTACCGCCAATTCTGGTCTGCCATCGCCATCCAAATCCCCCGCATTGGCGACTGAATAACCAAAATGATCGCCATAATCCAGCACCAATCCTCCGCTATTGTGGCTGATCAGGGTGTGATCATGTACCGTGCCATCGGTATTCAACGAAAGGATGAACACGGCTCCAGAATCCGCCGGATTGAAGCCGGAGGCATCGGTATTGCCGGGAGCACCCACGGCTAGTTCGGGGCGATTGTCTCCGTCTAAGTCTCCCAGATAGGCGAGCCCATTTCCGAAGGCTTCCTGGCCCATGATGCTGCCTGTGAATCCGCCTACGTTTTCGGCAATTTGTTGCTCAGCTTTCACCGTGCCATTGGGGTTGAGAAAGAGGATCCAGACCGCGCCATCCGTGGGAGAATTGCTGGAGCGACCGGGTGCACCTACGGCGATGTCGTCGATGCCATCTCCATCCAAGTCGCCAATGGTAGCGATGGAACGACCAAAGGCGTCATAGCTTTGCAGCGGACCCACCAGATCGCCTTGATTACTGGCGATGACCTGGCTGGTAACAACGGTTCCGTTGGAGGTTTGAGCAACTAGAAAAAGGGGGAAGAGAAAGAAAATACCAAGAGGAAGTGTCGATGTAGACATACATGATGAAGTAAATGATCAGTATGAAGGGGGCAGGAAAATCGACAAGCCCTCGAAGATACGATTTTTGGGTGGATAAAAGGAAAACTGAATTGCCTTGGTCGAAAAATCAAGGGGATGTACGTCAGATGTCCCAACTCCTTTGGTTGGGTCAGTTGGAGATGGTAGTCGCGATGCGCCTGCTGATGAGAATCACCTCGCGCCTTTGCGACCGAGGGGAGCCTCCCTACCGGGCTGCATGTTTCTGGAAATCTCATGCATCCAAACAACCGAAGCGCGATAGCGATTCGCAGTTCGGTAGAAAGAGATGTCCTGCTGAAAAAAGCAGG
>JBCCCJ010001449.1:0-1754 GCA_039033615.1 Bacteroidota bacterium | reverse complement strand
CTACCAGCAAGTTGGCTCAATGGAACCGTGGAATTTGAATTAGAACCTGGTGGAATCAATTGTAGTGAGTCTGCTGGCACGGATGATGATTGTAAGGTTACGGTGTTTTTCAATCCCAGCAAAGAGTTGCCAGTAAAGTATCTGCGGGTCAAATGGGCAGCTGAAGGAGGAGCCATTCAGGCTCCCGGCCCCAATTTTGATCAACCCTTGACTAATGGCCTTCTTTCCGTTTTTCCCATCAAGGGAATAGATACCGAAATTGGCTCTATTACCTATAGCGGTACCGGAGCTCCCAATACCAGCGCAGAACTGGAAGTATTGCTTCAGCAAATTGAAAGAATGAGAAGGACAGAGGATGGCTATCAGTCGGTTACAGCCGGAGATCGCTATTACTATGGGGACGTTACCAACCTTGCCAGTGCTGCTGGCAGGGCGAGAATTGGGGGGTATTCAGGAGCTGGAGGAGCAGGTACAGCCGTAGTTGAAAACCTTGTTCATGCTCACGAAATCGGGCATAACCTCAACCGTACGCACTCCAATTATTGCAATGCCGGAGGGGGAGATGGGAGCTTCCCATCCACTCATGTCAGCATGGGGAAAGCCACCATTGGCGACATGACTGGCGGGGTAGATGACTTTGTTTATGGATACAACGCGCAGACCAAAGGGATCATTCCGCCATTTCCGACAGATCCAGCGGTGGGATATGACTTGATGAGTTATTGTACGCCTTTGTGGGTATCTGATTTTACTTACAAGCATCTGTTGACCGAAATTAACAATCGCACCGTCCCCCCAAAAACTACCCCTAGCAGTCCGTTTTATGTGCTAGTAAGTGGAAAGTTGAATGAGTCAGGCACGATAGATTTGCTCCCCATTGTGAAGTTAACCGACCTAGTGAGTGTTCCTATTCTTCCTACTGCAGGGGTGAATGATCTAGAAGTGTTGGATAACAATGGAAATGTGTTAACTAATTTTGCCTTTGATTTTGATCAACAAGATGGTTTCAATTCGGATGACGAAGGTACTTCCAACTTCGATTTCCTGGTTCCCTTTGAAACCGGAGCCAGTCAAATTGTGGTGAAGCAGGGCACGGATACCCTAGTAAGTGTGATGGCTTCTGCCAATGCTCCTACCATACAGGTAACCTCTCCCAATGGAGGAGAAAACCTCAACGGGGATGCCTTTGACATCAGTTGGACGGCCTCTGATTCAGATGGAGATGTGCTGACCTACACCATCCAATTCAGCCCTGACGGAGGGATCACCTGGAAAACTCTCGCCGTAGATTGGACGAGTACAACCTTCACTCAAGAGTTGCAAAGCATCCCAGAAACCAATCAAGGTCTCATTCGGGTCATCGCCAGTGATGGCTTCCTAAGCAGCTCGGATGATTCTGATGGCACCTTCATTTCTCCAAACAATGCCCCTCGGGTCAACATCCTCAGCCCAGGGGACAATAGCACCTTTGCGGGGGTAACTGCGATCAATTTTATTTGTGAAGCAACCGATGTCGAAGACGGGACACTTGCGGGAAACAGCATCAATTGGACTTCTAGTTTGGATGGTTTTCTCGAAACGGGGACTTCGTTTTCCGAAACCGCGGATCAACTCGCAGTAGGTACCCATCTAATTACGGCCACTGTTACAGACAAAGCCGGTGCCAGTACTTCTGAGCAAATTTCCTTGCAGATCTTCCGAATCGCGCCATTGAATCTCCAACCTGAAGCTCGATTCACGGTTATCCCTTCCAT
>JBCCCJ010001448.1:0-1755 GCA_039033615.1 Bacteroidota bacterium | reverse complement strand
GTGGAAGAGTGTATTCAAGAGTTATTTGTGTACCTGTTTGAATCCCATGCAAGCCTTGGCGACGTCAAACACATAAAAACCTATTTATTTGTCTCCCTCAGGCGCCGGATCTTGGAAAAGATCACCCAAGAACGTCGGCGTGAAACCAAAGGGAGAGAGTTGCTCTCCTCTGATGTCCAGTTTTTTGCCGAAGATGTCTCCCTCCAGACAGAAGAGCAAATCAAGCTCAGAGAGGGGCTGGTGGAAACCTTGAACCAATTGCCTTGGCGACAGCGGGAAGCCATTTACCTTCGCTACTACAATCGCCTGAGCACAAAGGAGATTGCAGAAGTCATGGGAGCGAGCAATCAGACCATCCTGAATACTCTCTATCAAGCATTGACGAAAATCCGGAAAAATAAACAGCTCAGACGGCTTTTTGACCTGACAACTTCTTGCGTGGTGGTATTGGGGCAGTTGTAAAACAAAGGTCGGTTTGGCGTAAAAGGAGGGAGTGAGGGCAAACTACCTAGGCCAATTTGCGATAGCGATACCGCCGGGTCTGCTTGATTTTTCATTTTTCTCGATAAAAGAAATGCCCTCTGGGGGGCTTATATCCGCTTTTGAATATATTTTTTAAAAAAGGACTAGTATAAAATCAAGCCTACCCCTTCTTAATGAGGGAGATTTTATGAATTCATCATTGCACGCATTTCCCTTTCATACGCTGGAAAAAACATGAAGCTTACCGATACGGATACCGCTTTACTGGAACAATGGTTCTCAGATCCTTCCTTCCTCCATTGGGTAAAGCAAGAAGGTGGAGGCGAAAGCACAGACTGGGATCGCTATTTTCAGGAACACCCACATCATCGTGAACTGGCCGAAATAGGGAGAATGATGGTGCTTGGTATCCCCTTTCGAGAAATTCCAACGGATGAGGCGGCTGCAAACAAAGTGATACAAGGGGTTTGGGAACAACTCAAACAAGCAGAGCCAACCCCAACGATAACGCAGGTGCGACCAGGCCGCCGATTAGGGGGGAAGTTCTGGCGAGTGGCTGCTTCCATCGCAGCGGTTTTACTCCTTGGCCTGGGGATTTTCTGGCAATCCACTCCTTCAGTAGAGGTGCTCCTGCAGACAGAATATGGGCAACAGCTCACGACACAACTACCGGATGGCTCCTCCGTGATGCTCAATGCCAACTCCCGCTTGAGGTATCTTTCCGAATCGCCTCGTGAGGTATGGTTAGAAGGAGAAGCCTTTTTTGAGGTTCAAAAAAAGCCGGAAACCCAAGCGTCATTTTTGGTGCATACGCAAGATATGACGGTGCGAGTCCTGGGGACGGCATTTAATGTGAAAACGCGCCAGGATCAGACCAAAGTATTTCTGGAAGAGGGCAAAGTAGAGCTCAAATTGGCGGAGATCGTCAGCGATTCTGCTGGGGAGTTGGGACAAATCGTAGAGATGGACCCAGGGGATGTGGTGGCCTACTCGAAGAAGCAGAACACCTTTGACAAGCGGGCAAATCTTGATTCTCAATCAGCCATTATCTCCTGGACAGGTGGGACGCTCACTTTTCAGAATACCCCTTTGCCAGTTGCCCTGACCGAAATAGAAGACCTATATGGAATCACCTTTGTCCTGGAGTCTGAGGCAATCAGGCAGGAATTGATCTCTGGAGGGGTCCCAATTGAGGATCTGGAGGTAAGCCTGCAAACCTTGCGCAAGCTCTATGGCCTTCAGATCACGAAAGAAGGGAAAAGATATGTCATT
>JBCCCJ010001447.1:0-1760 GCA_039033615.1 Bacteroidota bacterium | reverse complement strand
TTGTTCTTTCTTCTCAGTTCTTCGTCTAGGCTCATCTTTGGGTCCCTTCTTCCCAAAGTTTCGCGATTTGGCTTAGTTTATTCCGAGTATCGGAACCAACCACTCGGTGTTGATTCCTTGATTCCCGCCAAGCCGGGATCTTCGACTGGAAAGAAATATCTACGTGAAAAGAGGAAGTTATTTTTCAAGTCTCACTAAAGGATTGATCTGCCAATCAAGTGCAGCAAGCCTTGTCCCAACCTGTAGGGAATGATGGCGCTGAGATCGGTGCTGGTGGCAAACCTATGGCACGAACTACGATCCGTTTGCGGAAGAAACTCCAGCAAAAGCATGAATTGCTGCCTCCCTCTTCTCCTGTAATCGGTTGCAGAACGTAGCGACTTGACAATAGAGAGAATCCTATGTTTCTTGAGTAGCAGGTAGTACAAAACTGCCCATTGTTTGCTTCTACTACGCTATCTACTCTCTATGCAACTCACCAAACCACGCTTATCTTTTTGGCAGATCTTCAATATGAACGTGGGATTCCTGGGAATCCAGTTCAGCTTTGGCCTCCAGCAAACTGCCGTCAACCCGATTTTTTCGTTCCTCGGAGCCAGCCCAGAAGATCTACCCTTACTCAACATCGCGGGCCCAGTTACCGGACTGATCATCCAGCCGATCGTAGGGGCAATTTCCGATAAAACCTGGTCACCACGCTGGGGAAGGAGAAAGCCTTTCTTCCTGATTGGGGCCTTGCTGGGGAGCTTGTGTTTGTTCGCCTTTCCGTTCAGCCCAGCCTTGTGGTTTGCGGTAGGTCTGTTGTGGATTTTGGATGTGGGGAATAACATGGCCATGGAGCCATATCGGGCCTTCGTGGGCGATAAATTGCCGGAGGAGCAGCTGAGTTTTGGCTACCAAATGCAGAGTCTATTCGTGGGGGCGGGGATCGTTTTGGCAAATGCGTCTATCTTTCTCTTTCAAGATTGGTTTGGCGGTGCGGCTGAAGTAAGCGAAGGAGCGACTTCGATTCCGACCTGGTTGTACTACTCCTTCTTCATCGGGGCAGTCTTGTCCGTTGTGACCATTTTGTGGTCCGTATTGAAAACGCCGGAGATTCCTCCTTCTGACGAAGAAATGGCCGAAATGGCCCATCACAATACCCTGCCTCTCATGGAGCGCATTCGAGCGCCTTTCCTTGACATCGTCAATGCCGTCAAGGACATGCCCAACTTCATGTGGAAGCTATCCGGCGTGTACCTCTTCCAGTGGTATGCCCTGTTCATCTACTGGCAATTCATTGCGCCTCTCTTTGTGGAGTCGATGGGCTTCGATCAGTCCATGGCCCTGAGTCAGGCGGCGAAGATGAACACCACCTACAACATTTCCACCATGGTCATCGCCTTGGCGCTGGTGCCCTTGGCGGTGAAGTTCGGCAGCAAAAAAGTCTATACCGGCAGTCTCTTCCTGACAGGTTTTGCGATGTTGTCCATTCCGTTCATTCAAGATCCGCTGTTTGTACTCTTGCCGATGGTGGCATTCGGGATTGGGTGGGCCGCCATGATGGGAATTCCGTATTCTATGGTCTCCAAAATCGTCCCCCAAGACCGTCGAGGCGTTTATATGGGCATCCTGAACATGATGATCGTGATCCCGATGGGCATCCAAACCCTCACCTTTGGGTCCATCGTCAAAAACTTCCTGGACAATAGCGCCATCAACGCCATCATTTTTGCGGGGGTGTTTTTCGTGATCGCAGGCGTCCTGGCCTTGCGGCTGAA
>JBCCCJ010001446.1:0-1773 GCA_039033615.1 Bacteroidota bacterium | reverse complement strand
CTCATGGTTGGAGGCGTTGCGGCGGGGTATTTTCTCTATCGCCAAGGAGTGCCTGCTATCCAAAAGCTAGCAGGATTGGCCCCAAAGCTGGAACGCTTCAGGGCCTTATTGATCATCCGATATGCGCTTTGGGAAGGGCCAACTATTTTTGCTTTGGTCGGCTTTTTCCTTACTAGAAATCAATTGTACCTCTACCTAGCCGGAGCAGCGATGGTCGCTTTTTTCTTTCTCCGACCACAGAAAGAAGCCATCGCAGAAACCCTGGCTCTCAAAGGGGAAGAACTTCAGCAATTCAATGATCCAGATGCCGTGGTTGCCAGCATGCGGCGGCGGTAAGTCAATCAAGGCTCAACGGCGGCGGGTCAATTTTCGGATGGCCCGCATTCGACTTGGGTAGATCACCAGTTGGATGAAGTTGAATTCCAGTTGATGGAGAAATACTTGGCTGTTTCCGGGGGTATCCATCACGTAAGGCGTATAGCGCAAATTGGTGCGGAGGATGAAGCTTTGCACTTTGTCTGGGCGAATGTCCCAGCCGAAGGTGATGCCCGGCAATACCCGTCGCTCTTCCTGACGAATGACTTCCTGATCCCCTTCTAGCCCACGCAAGATCCAGCGTTCCAAGTTGACAGAAGGGCCGATGAAGGGCACAAACCCATGGTAATCAAACAGGAATTTGAAGCCTTCCAAGGTCCAGGAGCGACGAAATGCTGCCTGCCGATAATCATAAGCGGCAATCTGGCTGGAATAGCGTCGATGCGCCACATTGAGGTGGGCATCCCAAGGCTCATAGTAGTAGCCCACGCCCAAGTCAAAAAAGATGTTGCTCCCCTTGTGGTTGTCCACAAAGGCCCGCTCAGCAGATCCAGTGTTGTAGGTACTGCGACCAGGCGCTACCACGAAGGAAGCAGATGGTCCAGCAGCGATGGAAAAGGCAGAAAGCTTCTTTCGCTTCCGAAGGGCGGCTTCCAAGCGATCGGTACGACCATCCAGATAAGGCTTTTCTGCCGAACCAGTGGTCTCGATTTGGTAGCGAATGCCCACGAAAGTGCTCCAAGGCGGCAATTGCACCTCTGACTGGATGGATCGGCTGATGAAATAGGGCTGTGGCCGTAGGGTTTGGTAGCGAGCCCCGACTTCAAACATCAGATTGCCAGTTTGATAAGTAAGGCCTGCATTCAAGGGCGCATTACTCCGGCTGAAGTAGGTACCGCGCTGATCGCCCTGGGTGAGGCGAAATCCCGGCACGCTGAAGCCAGTCCCCACAAAAGGGCGCACTTTGCCTCGCTCCAAACGCCAGGGATATACCTTGAAAGCCGTTTCTACCCCAGGACTGTAGCTGATCTGAGATTGAGTGCCAAAATCGTTGGAAAGCAGATTGGGCAAATCAAAGGCGACATAAATCTCTGCATGCCCCCAAAAATGCGTCCCGCCGATGCTGAGTCGCGGCCGCAAGGAAGCAGGAATGGCGCTGGGAGTGGGAGTGGTCCCATTTTCGAGAAGTCCAATCTGACCGCCGGAAAACGTGTATAAGGCTTCCGCCCCTACGGTCAACTGGGCAAAACGGTGGCGGGTGTTGCCTCCCTCTACATAGGGTTGAGCAGAAAGGCGCAGGGCAACGGCGGTCAGAAAGAAAGCGAGAAAGAAAGAGAAGAGACGCATAACAAAAAGGATTGATTGATTCGACGTCTCAAAGAAAGGAAAGATCCCCGCTTAGGTGCAACTCCCAGTGACCAGTGAACGCCCTCTCGTGACGAGTAGGGCCGATTTGGG
>JBCCCJ010001445.1:0-1776 GCA_039033615.1 Bacteroidota bacterium | reverse complement strand
CTAAACGACAAACCTTCTTTCATGCCCTGGAGTGACTTGAAACACCGCGTAACCTCCCTACATCATACGCCTTTTCATTCAACTTCTAAACAAAGCTTGTTTTCAGCTTCCTCTGCGTAAAAGAGCAAAGTTGCTCTATTCAGTTCAAGACTTGGCTGTTTCTATACCCTCGTTTTCAACGGGGAGATGTACAATTACCAAGCGATCAAAGCGCTTTTTCCAGATTATCCCTTTCAGAGTGATAGTGATACTGATGTAATTCTGGCAGCATACGAACGCTGGGGAGCAGACTGTTTGCAGCATTTCAACGGCATGTTTGCTCTCGCCATTTGGGATGAAGTCAAGCAAGAACTTTTCCTGGCAAGGGATCGGATGGGCATCAAACCCTTGTATTGGAGTATCCAAGACGACAAGCTATTGTTCGCCTCGGAGGTACGTAGTTTACTTGCTTCCGGACAAATCCCACGAAAGCTCAACCGCCAGGCATTGCCTGAATACCTCCAGTACTACTCAGTCAATGCACCACGCACCCTAATCGAAGGGGTCCACCTACTCAAGGCAGGGCACTTCGCCTACTTTCGACAGGGGGAATGGAAAGAACAAAGGTATTGGGCCATTCATGACACTGAACCTTTACCTTCTGACTTGCCTCAAGAAGCAGTTGCTCAACAAACATTGACGTTGCTTCGCGAAGCCGTAGAGCGACGGATGATCAGCGATGTGCCTTTGGGAGCTTTTCTATCTGGCGGCATAGATTCTAGTGCCATCGTTGCTCTGATGGCTCAAGCCACGACTCAGCCCGTCCATACCTTCTCGGTCACTTTTGGAGAAGCAGCTTACGACGAATCGCGCTATTCCTCTCTGATTGCCAAAAAATACCGAACCGAACACCACCCATTGCCCCTGAATCCAAATGATTTTTTGGCAGATCTTCCTGAAGCGATGGAGGCAATGGATCATCCCAGCGGGGATGGGTTGAATAGCTACGTAGTATCTAAAGTCACCAAAGGAACCGGATTCACCGTTGCCCTTTCTGGCTTGGGAGGAGATGAACTCTTTGCTGGATACCCAGTTTTTCTTCGGTACCAAAAATTGAAGAACATGAAAGCCCTCTATCGGGTACCCGCTCTAGTTCGATCGGGTGTCTCCAAAGGGGTGTCTGCTTTCTACAACAACCACAAAACTGCCAGGCTACAAGAATTGATGCAGGTCAAAAATGGGAGCTTCGCAGACTTATACCCTATTTTTCGGAAGATCTTTAGTCCGGCAGAAATGAATCAGCTCTTCCTGGAGCCGATATCTCCTTTTTCCCCCTTTCAAGAATTGTTTTCATCGGATGATTTATCACGTATCGAGCAACTTCCTTTGTTCAGTCAGGTGAGCGTAGGAGAAATCCAGACCTACACCCAAAACGTGCTGCTCAGAGACGCGGACCAAATGAGCATGGCCCATTCCTTAGAAGTTCGGGTTCCTTTCTTTGACCATACGCTGGTGGAATATGCCCTACGGGTATCAGATGCCTACAAACATCCTCATATTCCCAAGCAGTTATTGATCAAAGCACTTGGAAACTTGCTGCCAGATGAAATTGTCTATCGCAAGAAAATGGGGTTCATGTTTCCTTGGGAAGCCTGGATGCGAGGGCCTCTCAGTCAGATGTGCGAACAGCAATTGATCCACCTGGGTGCCAAAGATATCTTTCAAGCCAAACATCTAAATCATATATGGGAAGCATTTCAAGCCGAAGACAAACAACAAAGTTGGATCAAAACCTGG
>JBCCCJ010001444.1:0-1782 GCA_039033615.1 Bacteroidota bacterium | reverse complement strand
GTAACAACAGCCAACAAAGACGATTCATAGGTTCTGGGTAAAGAATGAGCATGCATCCATAGAACGAAGGTAGCAAGCCCATTCGCATCTCCCAATCTTTTTCGGTGAGAACCCAAAGGGAATCTCTCGGAAACAGAGTGATCTTCAGTGTAGCGGAATCCTACACCAATTCCACCAGATAGCGATTTTTCTTTCCTTTTTGCAGTTGAAAGTAGCGTCCGTGGAAGGCGTGATCCAGGTTGATGCTCAGGTCAATGTCTTCGCAGCGCTCTGCGTTCACCCGAATGGAGCGATCTTTTAGGATGGCCCGACGTGCTTCGCCTTTGGATTGGGTGATTTTCAACTCTGCCAGCAAATCCATGATGTTGATCCCACCGGAGATGCGATCTCGGGAAATTTGGAGAATGTCGCCGGTTGCCTGAATGATGCCTTGCCAGTCTGCTTCGGAAAGGGCAGCTAGCGCCTCCGGATTGGTATTTTTGCTAAAGAGGAAGGCGGTGAGCTTCTCGGCACTATTCAGGCCATCGGTGCCGTGAACCCGCTTGGTTACGTCTGCCGCCAAAGCTGCTTGTAACGCTCTTTGGTGGGGGGCTTCCGCATGAGTAGCAATCAAGCCTTCGATTTCTTCCTGCTCTTTCAGGGTGAAGATTTTGATGCATTTGGCCGCTTCCAGATCGCCCAATTGCAACCAGTACTGGTAAAACTCATATGGGGAGGTGTATTCGGAGCTTAACCAAATCTGCTTCCCTCCAGCAGTTTTGCCCATTTTGTTGCCAGTCTCATCGGTCAACAGCGGGCAAACGGCAGCATAGGCTTTGGCCCCCAACGCTCGACGAATCAATTCTGTCCCGGTGGTGATGTTGCCCCACTGATCAGAACCTCCCACCTGAATCCGTACGCCATGGTGTTGGTACAAATGAAGGTAGTCATATCCCTGCAACAGCTGATACGCGAACTCTGTGTAGGAAATCCCACTGTCTCCTGCCAGGCGACGCTTGACGGATTCCTTGCCCATCATATAATTGATGGTGAGATGTTTGCCTACGTCACGCAGAAATTCCAAGAAGCCCATCGTACCCAACCAGTCATAGTTGTTGACCATTTGGGCGGGATTGATCTTGGTCTCGAAATCCAGGAAGTGGGCCAATTGCTCCTTGACACAAGCCGCGTTGTGGCGAATTTCTTCTACCGACATCAGGTTGCGCTCCTCTGACTTACCCGAAGGATCTCCTACCATAGCGGTTGCTCCTCCTACGAGCGCATAAGGCGTATGCCCGGCCCGTTGCAGGTGAACCAGCATCATCACGCTGACCAGATTGCCGATGTGAATGCTGTCCTTGGTGGGATCTACGCCCAAATAGCCGCTGCTTGGATTCGCATTCAGGAATTCTGCGGTTCCAGGAATGCTGTCCTGCAACAGGCCGCGCCAACGCAATTCGTCGAGGTATTTGATTTGTGCCATCTCGCTTGGAAATTCGAAGGGACAAAGGTACTGCTTGTTCTGACTTTAGGCAACTTCCTCTCTTTCTGGTTAGGGCAATTGCATCAAAAGTGGAATTATCTTTAGTTTGGGATGAATCCTAGGATTATGTTCCACTCTTTACTCTTTCCTTTATGTCAACTTCCTTCGCTTCAGAGATGGATCTGCTATTTGGTAGGCTACAAGACCCTCGTGATGCTGCTCGTTGTCGGTATCGTCTATGTGATCTGTTGTTCATCGCCTTTTGTACGCTTTTAGCTAATGGGGAGGATTTTGTAGATATGGAAGAGTTTGCCCGTCAG
>JBCCCJ010001443.1:0-1782 GCA_039033615.1 Bacteroidota bacterium | reverse complement strand
GTAGCATCCCCAATGAGGCCGTGGTGATTGAAATCTTCCCCAAAGCCAAAGAAGAACCCCCCATCCAGCCAGCGTCCGATGGGTATGTATTTCGCTATCAGCATACCCCAGATAAGAAGCATTGGCCTCGGATTCGGGTCCGGGTTCGCAATACTTCTCGCAGAAGGCTGTACTGCTCGCTCCTACACATGACCTCCCTGTTTGGCATTGATCCTAGCTATCTAGATGAGGCGGGAGTATGGCTGGAGCCTGAAGAAGAAGCCTATGTTGCCGGAAATCGAGCGTTTCGCCTCTCGGTCAAAGACGAGTTCTATCAAACCGGCCGGAAAGAAGTCGTGGAAATCTTCAAACTCATCGTATCCACCAATGAATTCGATGCCAACCGATTTGCCCAAAAAGCCCTCAATGCGCCCAAAACCAGAGACATAGGACGGGGAATCGGAGGAGAAGGCCGCTCTCCCATAGAAGACAATGACTGGAACGCCACTCACCTTTCCCTGCGAATCATCCGCGAGAACTAAGCCCCTGCCAATTCATCCGCCGTGTCCAGAATCAATTGCCAGGCCGCCTGCACATCAGAGGCCTGGAGCCGAGTCGCCCCTGGCACAAAACGAAGAACGTAAGTGCCATGTAGCTTGGTGTGGGTGAGATACATTTTCCCACTGCCATTCAATCGGGCCACAAGTTCGGCATTGAACGCATCCAAGTCTGGAACGCCAGACTTGGCAAAGCGGAAACAGACCAGGTTCATGCTGATCGGGGCCATCACTTCAAAATCTGGGTGATCCTGTACCCATTGGCCAAAGGCCTGGGCTTGTTGGTTATGGAATTGGATCTTTTCCCGGAGGCCGTCCACGCCAAAGTGCCGCAAAACAAACCACAATTTCAGAGCGCGAAAGCGTCTGCCAAGCGGAATGCCCCAATCTCGGTAATTGTTCACGCGTTGATCAGCGGCAGTTTTGAGGTATTCGGGCTGAATCTCAAACGTGCGTACCAATGCCGCGGTATCCTTGACAAAATAGGCGGAGCAGTCGAAATGCGTGAACAGCCATTTGTGCGGATTCATCACCAGGCTATCGGCCAATTCGATGCCAGCTAGCATCCAATGGAATTCGGGAAGGACCAGGGCATTGCCTCCGTAGGCAGCGTCGACATGGAGCCAAATTCCAAATTCCTGGCAGACTTCCGCGATGGGTTGCAGAGGGTCAATGGCCGTAGAACTGGTGGTGCCAAGCGTTGCGATCACACACAAAGGATGATACCCCTGGGCCTTGTCAGCCTCAATCGCTGCCCGAAGCGCCTCTGGTTTCATTGCAAAGGCTGCATCTACCTCTACCGCGACCAGGTGCTGACGGCCAAGTCCGGCAATTTTGACCCCTTTTTCAATGGAAGAATGGGTTTGAGACGACGCATATACGCGGAATCGGTGCTGCCCATCAAGCCCCGTTTCGTTGATCTGGTACTCACTGGCGCGTTCTCTGGCACTCAAAATGGCCGCGAGGGTCGCATCAGAAGCTGTGGGTTGGATGACGCCCTCCCAGGAAGCAGGGATTCCACAGATTTCTCCCAACCAATTCATGACCCGCTCCTCCAATTCCGTAGCGGCAGGAGAGGTCTCCCAGATCATGCACTGAGCGCCCATCGCGGTAGCCATCATCTCCCCGAGCAGAGACGCATAACTGGCGTTGGAAGGGAAATAGGCGAAGAAATTCCGACTCTGCCAATGGGTCATGCCTGGGAGGATGATGTTATCTACATCCTGAAAAATGTCCTCCATGGATT
>JBCCCJ010001442.1:0-1791 GCA_039033615.1 Bacteroidota bacterium | reverse complement strand
GGCGAGGCCCGCGGCGAGTGCGAGCCGAGGGAGTCCCAAAGACCTGCACGGTGCTGGAATGAAAGGGAAAATCGGTCACAGCTTGTCTTATGGCCTACCGGTTGTGACCACCGGTATTGGTGCCGAGGGCATGGGATTGGTGGATGGTCGCTTTCGATATGATTACGGTCTCCAATCTGTCTCTCCGCTTCGGTAAAAAAGCCCTCTTCGATGAGGTCAACCTCAAATTCACGCCGGGCAATTGCTATGGCATCATTGGTGCCAATGGTGCGGGCAAATCTACGTTTCTGCGTATCCTCTCTGGAGAGCAGGATTCCAACAGCGGGCAGGTGATCATCCCCAATGGATTACGCATGTCGGTCCTGAAGCAGGATCACAGTGCCTATGATGAGTATCCAGTACTGGAAACCGTCATTCGGGGGAATGAAAAGCTCTGGGAAATCAAGGAAGCCTTGGACACCATCTACGCCAAGCCTGATTTTACGGATGAAGACGGCATCAAAGCAGGGGAATTGAGCGGAGAATACGAAGACATGAATGGCTGGAACGCGGAGGCCGAGGCTTCGGAACTGCTGTCCAACCTGGGCATCAAAGAAGATCTTCACCATAAGCAAGTCTCTAGCCTCGACGGAAAGGAGAAGGTGCGGGTGTTGCTGGCGCAAGCCTTGTTTGGAAACCCCGACATCCTGCTGCTGGATGAGCCTACCAACGACCTGGACGTCGAGACCATCAGTTGGTTGGAGGACTTTCTGGCTGATTTCAAGAACCTGGTCTTGGTAGTCTCTCACGACCGCCACTTTTTGGATGTGGTCTGTACCCACATTTGCGACATCGACTTTGGCAAAATCAAGCTCCATTCCGGCAACTATAGCTTCTGGTACCACGCATCTCAATTGGCCCTACGTCAGCGGGCAGATCGCAACAAAAAAGTCTCTGACAAACGAAAGGAATTGCAGGAGTTTATCGAGCGATTCAGCGCGAATGCTTCCAAGTCCAAACAAGCGACCTCCAGAAAGAAATTGTTGGCCAAACTGGATCTGGAAGACATTCAGCCTTCCAACCGCAAATACCCTCACATCGCCTTCCAATCGGAGCGGGAAGCGGGGAAGCAGGTATTGGAAATCAACAATCTATCCGCCAGTTTGGAAGGGGAAACTGTCTTCTCTGGTTTGACCTTGGATGTGCAAAAAGGAGACAAGATCGCTGTCTTGTCTAAAAACTCCCTGGCGGTCTCCCTATTGCTTGACATCCTGATGGGAAAAGCCGAAGCCGATTCCGGCGATTTTCGCTGGGGGGTAACCATCACTCCTGCCTACTTGCCTGCGGAGCATGGACACTTTTTCGACACTGATCGCAACCTGATCGAATGGCTGCAGCAGTTCACCAGTAGTGGAGAAGAAGAATTCGTGCGGGGCTTTTTGGGGAAGATGCTGTTTTCAGGAGAAGAATCTCTAAAGAAGGCCCGGGTACTTTCTGGAGGGGAAAAGATGCGCTGCATGCTGTCTCGCATGATGCTGCAGCAGCCCAACTTTGTCATTTTCGATGAACCCACCAACCACCTCGATCTGGAATCCATCCAGGCCCTCAACAACAGTCTGGTGGAATACACCGGGACGGCGATGATTCACAGCTCCGACCATGAGTTTTTGCAGACCGCTTGTAATCGCATCATCGAATTGACCCCCAATGGCATCCTGGACAAATTGATGAGCTTTGATGATTATCTGGCCAGCGAAGAAATCCAGCAACAGCGGGCCCAGCTGTATGGGTTGGCTTTGGCGTAATGGGGGG
>JBCCCJ010001441.1:0-1792 GCA_039033615.1 Bacteroidota bacterium | reverse complement strand
ATGAAAAAGCTAGAAAAATTACCGACCAACAATTGAAAGAAGTCTTTATCAAACGAGATACATTTCATGGGGAATGGAATTATCAAATTATCCCAGAACAGAGTATATAAATTGGGTAACTTATTTGCGTGCAACTCCTAATGAGGTCGGTACATATCTACCCTCCTTCAGCTACAAATCTAAGACCTCTCTGAGGTCTTTGCCTTCGGCAAGTAGTTTAGGCTTATTTGCCGATCTTGTCAGAGAACCAGTTATTTTTCAGACCAACCAAAAAGATTCCGCGAGCTTGAGTGATTTTTCTTAAGGTAGCTGGATTCATATGTAGGCATCCAAAGAAATGGCTTGATCTTGCAACTCTGCGCCTGACGTCCCAATCATGTCGGCGAACTCCGCACAGCCCGGGAGCCAAAAGGCGAATTGACTGCCCTAGCCTTTAGTGGCATTCATCTGATCGAGCCACGCATGCCAGACCTTCTGACCGAAGAGGGAAAATTCTCTATCATCGACAGCTGCCTCCGCTTCGCTACCAGCAAACACATCCAAGCCTATCAGCACGATGCGCAGTGGTGGCTGTAACCGATGCCTCTGATTGGGCCTTTCATATATTTCGAAAACCGTAGCTACTTTTGCCCTGGACAGGCCCCTGGTTCATTTGGCTGAATCAACAGAATTTGGGAGATTACCCACTTTTCAAACCAAACTCACTATTCCTACTCCTATGTTGCTACGAAGCTCGCTCCTCTGTTTGATGGCGACTGCTACCTGGCTTCTGTCTTGCCAAAGCGAGGCCGATCCAACCGCAATCGTCTCCCCCAACGGTCAAAACCGCATTGAATTTCGCCTCAGCCCGGAAGGAGCCCCCTCCTATCTGGTGAACCACGGCGAAGAAATCATCATCGAGCCTTCTACGATGGGCTTTGAATTCCAGGTACAAGCCCCCTTGCAGGCTGGGCTGAAAATCCTGGGCACCCAACAACGCACCGGAGACGAAACCTGGGAAATGCCTTGGGGCGAACAGCGAGAGGTGAGAAATCACTACCGTGAACTAGAAGTACAACTAGCTGAGCAGGCCGCTCCCAATCGAAAGCTGAATGTGCGTTTTCGGGCCTATGACGATGGGGTAGCTTTTCGGTATGAATTTCTGCCGCAAGAAGGGGTAGACACCCTCATCATCATGGATGAGCATACCGAGTTTCAATTGACCGGAGATCATACCGCATGGTGGATTCCCGGAGACTGGGACATCTATGAGCACAAATACAATACTTCCAAGGTGTCGGAGATTGATGCCTTGGCCAAGCGAGGTAATGCCGACCTGGCCTCAACCACCATCCCTGAAAACGCGGTCAATACCCCCGTAACCATGCGGGCAGCATCTGGCACTCACCTTAGTTTTCACGAAGCCAACCTCACCGATTACGCAGGCATGACCCTGAAGGTAGATACCGAAACCCATAAACTGACCAGTGAATTGGTGGGATCGGATCTCCGCGGATTCCAAGTCAAGCGAGCCCTACCTTTCCACACTCCCTGGCGGACCATCCAAATTGCTGACGAAGCCGCGGACTTGATCGAATCGAAGCTGATCGTCAACCTCAATGAACCCAACAAACTCGGGGATATGTCTTGGTTTACCCCTATGAAGTATGTTGGCATTTGGTGGGAAATGCACCTGGGGGTTTCTACCTGGGACATGGAGGCAACGCAGGACATGAATACCTTTGCCACTCTGGGAAAGGAGCAAACCAGCAGCAAACATGGAGCTACTACCGAAAATACCAAACGATACATT
>JBCCCJ010001440.1:0-1794 GCA_039033615.1 Bacteroidota bacterium | reverse complement strand
GCCTGCTGGTGTGGTTCTTCCTGCGCCTGGACCAAGCCGCAGAACGCAAAGTCGTGGTAGATTCCATCTCCATTCCGCAAATCAAAGCCGTCCTTCGCCTTCCCTCCGTTTGGTTGCTGATGGTCATCATCCTATGCGCCTATGTCGGCTACAAAATCACCGATGTCTTTTCCCTGTATGCGCAGGACGTAATGGGCTTTGACCAAGTCGCCTCCGCCCAAGTCGGTACCTTCCTGCTGTATCTCCGCCCGGTCGTTGGCATCCTCATTGGCATCCTCGCCGATCGTACGCAGACCACCTTTTGGCTGGTGGTTGGATTTGGGGTGATGATTGTGGGGGCCTTGCTCTTCGCCACGGGACTGGTAACCGCTACTGCCACCAGCTTCTTTTTCTTCTCCATTTTGGTGGTTTCTACCGGACTGTATGCCGCCCGGGCGCTCTACTACGCCGTCATGGAAAGAGGCCAAATTCCCATTCTCCTCACCGGAACCGCCGTGGGCATCATCTCCTTGGTCGCCTACACGCCAGACATTTTCGCCGGACCCACCATGGGCTATTTCCTCGACCAATCCCCTGGGCTCCCCGGCCATCAGCAAGTCTTCTGGATGCTGGCCATTTTTGGGGGAATCGGCGCCATCGCAGCGGGCATCTACCATCGGAAATACGGAAAAGCCTCCGGCGAGTAACACGAATCCCTCCCAGAATGAGATCCTAGCTGTTGAGTTGGGCGTGTCCTCGATCGAAGGAGTCCTTTCGATCGAGGTCGGTCCCTTCCGGGATTCGCTGTCGCTCTGTCTTCCGCTGCGCTCCAGACCCTCCCGATCGGTCGGCCCTCCAGGCACCTCACGCTTGTCTCGACAAAAAGCTCCCGTTCATCATCACCTATTTGTGCTGATGAAGCAGGCGACCAGGAGATCGCGCTGAGCAAGGGGAGGGAGGAACTGAAAACGGGATGGGAATCCCCCCCTACTCCATGTTCGCGTTTGGGGTGGAGGGTTGTCTGATCCCAATGACCAGCAAGAAAACCAAGCTACAGCAAACGGCAATTGTTCGCACTCCGTGGTAAAAAGCCCAGGAATCAAAAGTGGTTAACGCCTCATTTGACTCAAGCGCTCCAGATTGCAGCGCAGGGTTGTATATGGGACCATATACCCCAAAATTGAATGCTTGACAAATCAACAGGGTAGCCAGTGCCAGCACCCATAGAATCTTGTCTCTTCCCTTTCGGTGTATGGTGAAAGCGTAGATGATGGAAAGTATCGACAAGACATGTAGAGGCACCATGATGGTGGCAAATTGAGTAAATGGACCAGACCACCAATCCTGAATTCCTGGGCCAGACAGTTCTTGCCAATAGGGCACCAGGGCAATGGCGATGAATGCATAAATGAAAGCAACTGCGGATACAAAGGTATATGCAAGAATGTATGAGGAAGAATAGGTTCGATTCGCCATTGTTGAAGGTTGAGATTCAACGGCAAATCTGGAAAATCAGAAACGGACATCCATTAATAATTATTAAGACCATGTCTGGGATAGGAAATTTGCTAAAGAAATTTCCTGATTTGAGGTTTCCCGTATCGCTCTGCGGCATCTTCGACAAACGGGATCTTCGTCTGACCAGCAATTTTGACGAGGAATAGCGGGTGGGAACATCCTGAATTTCGGGGCTATTTTGAAGAGAAAGGGCGCTGTTTAGTGATACTTGAAAAATAACTTCCTCTTTTCGCGCGGTTATTTCGTTTCAGGTCGAGGAAGAAAAACCGACTTTGGCGGGCCAAGGGAGGCTTTTTT
>JBCCCJ010001439.1:0-1797 GCA_039033615.1 Bacteroidota bacterium | reverse complement strand
GTTACCTGGAATTGTTGTACACGTTTCGGGGGGAAGGCTATGACCTCGGCTACGAGATCCACATGGAAGGCTTGAAAGATGGCCTCGGCCCTTCTCCGACCTATGACTTCCAATGGTTGTCCCATTTGCCCAAGACGGAATACGACATCAAAAACCAGCGACTCAAGTCGAGCATCGCCTACCGCTTGGGGGATGATGTGGAAAAGATGACCCCTTCTGATGATCGGGAAACCGAAAAGCTGGAAGCAGTCGTAGAATGGATTTCCTTCAAAAGTCAGTTCTTCTCTCAAATGCTGATCGCTGAAGAACCGCTGGACAATGGGGATGTGGTCATGAAGACCCCCGAAAATGAGGAAATCAACCGCATTATGGAGGCGAGTCTGGTCAAGCGATTCGAGCCCACTAACAATGTGCGAGATCGCTACCTGATGTATTTGGGGCCGAACTCATACACCGTCCTCAATGCCTATGATGGTCTCAAACTAGAGGATCAACTAGACATGGGATGGTCCTTGATTGCCTGGATCAACGTGGCGACCACCTATATCTTCAAGTTCCTGGAGAAATATATCAGCAGCTACGGCTTGATCATCATCTTGCTTTCGATCATGATTCGCTTGTTGATGTTGCCGCTTTCCTATAAGAGCTATATCTCCATGGCCAAGATGCGAGTGGTCAACCAAACCCCCGAGATCAAGGCGCTGGATGTCAAGTATAAAGACGACTCGCAGAAGCTTCAAATGGCCAAGATGAGCATCTACAAAGAGATGGGCGTGAGCATGTTTGGTGGATGTTTGCCGATGCTGCTCTCCTATCCCTTCTTGATTGCACTCTTCTTTTTCTTCCCGCAATCGGTAGAATTACGTCAGCAGTCTTTCCTCTGGGCCAATGACCTCTCGACCTACGACTCGATCATAAATCTGCCGTTTTCCATCCCTATGTATGGAGATCACGTCAGTTTATTCACCATCCTGATGGCGATTTCGACCTTCATTTATACCTACTACCAGCAGCAGTCGCAGCCTTCTACTGGCGCCAACGCTCAGATGAAGTACATCGCGTACTTCATGCCGATTTTCTTGCTGGTGTTCCTGAACAGCTACGCGGCGGGATTGAGCTTGTACTATTTCATGTCCAACCTCATCCAGATCACGCAGACAACCATCATTCGGAAATTCTTCGTGAACGATGAAAAGATTCTCGCTGATCTGAAGGAGGCCCAAAAGAAGAAAGGGAAAAAAGGAAAAGGTGGGAAAGGGGGAAAAGGAGGCAGCAGTGGGGGCTCCAAATCTCGCCTAGAACGGTGGGTAGAAAACCAGCAAAAGAAGCAGCAGGATACCTTGAAAGATCGCAAGCGTCAAGCCGGTCCCAATCGGTCCAGCCGCCGCAAGAAATAATCTGCGAGGAGATCAGATCACCTAATAGCAAAAGCCCTCCAATCGGAGGGCTTTTGTGGTTTTTACAACGTATGGCAGCGAAATGCTACCAAAGGTCGGGAAGGATCAGGGATGCGCTTCCCAGGCATTTTCCAGGCGGAGGCTATCAATGGCCTCCATGCTGATAACCGGACTGCTGGCTTCTTCCAGCGTAGGCATTTGTGAATCAGGAATGAGTTCCTTTGGTCCCAGGCTCAATACCAGATAAAATCCGAGGAACAAAACCAGGATGAGGAGTTGCGTCCCGGAGAAAAACTGGTAGATCCTACCTTTGAGGGTTCCGTGAAAGCGCTTCATAACAGTTAGGGTTGGGTTGATACGCTATATACGGAACGTTGATGGTGACTGTGCCGCCCGCCGC